>JAKPGH010000243.1 GCA_029550985.1 Bacillota bacterium | reverse complement strand
ACCCGGTGATCGGCCGCGACGAGGAGATCCGCCGCACCGTACAGGTGCTGCAGCGGCGCACCAAGAACAACCCGGTGCTGATCGGCGAGCCGGGGGTGGGCAAAACCGCCATCGCCGAAGGCCTGGCCCAGCGGATTGTCCGGGGGGACGTGCCGGAATCCCTGCGGGACAAAACCATCTTCTCCCTGGACATGGGCGCCCTCATTGCCGGCGCCAAGTACCGGGGCGAGTTTGAGGAGCGGCTCAAGGCGGTGCTGGCCGAGATCAAGAAATCCGACGGCCGCATCCTCATGTTCATCGACGAGCTGCACAACATCGTGGGGGCGGGCAAATCGGAAGGAGCCATGGACGCCGGCAACCTGCTCAAACCCATGCTGGCCCGTGGGGAGCTTCACTGCATCGGCGCCACCACCCTGGACGAATACCGCCAGTATATCGAAAAGGACCCGGCGTTGGAGCGGCGGTTCCAGCCGGTATTGGTGCAGGAGCCGACGGTGGAGGACACCATCTCCATCCTGCGGGGGCTCAAAGAGCGGTACGAGGTGTTCCACGGGGTGAAAATTCAGGACCAGGCCCTCATTGCCGCCGCCACCCTCAGCCACCGGTACATTTCCGACCGGTTCCTCCCCGACAAGGCCATCGACCTGGTAGACGAGGCCTGCGCCATGATCCGCACCGAGATGGACTCCATGCCCACCGAGCTGGACGAAATCTCCCGCCGGATTATGCAGCTGGAAATTGAAGAAGCCGCCCTGCTCAAGGACAACGACCCGGTCAGCCAGGAGCACTTGGCCGACCTGCAAAAGGACCTTGCCAACCTGCGGGAGCAGTTTAACTCCATGAAGGCCCGCTGGGAAAACGAAAAGGCCGCCATTGGAAAGGTGCAGCGCCTGCGGGAGGAAATCGAGCAGGTGGGGGCGGAAATCGAGCGGGCGGAGCGAGAGTACGACCTCAACAAAGCCGCCGAGCTCAAATACGGCAGGCTCCCCCAGCTCCGCAAGGAGTTGGAGGAGGAGGAAGCCCTGGCCGAGCGGGCCAAAAGCGAAAGCTCCCTGCTGCGGGACAAGGTGACCGAAGAGGAAATCGCCCGCATTGTGGGTCGCTGGACCGGTATCCCCGTCGCCAAACTGGTGGAAAGCGACCGGGAAAAGCTGCTCCATCTGGAAGAGCTGCTCCACAAGCGGATTGTGGGCCAGGACGAAGCGGTGTCCAAGGTCAGCGAGGCCATTTTGCGCAGCAGAGCCGGCATTTCCCATCCCAACCGGCCCATCGGCTCCTTCCTGTTCCTGGGCCCCACCGGCGTGGGCAAGACCGAACTGGCAAAGGCCCTGGCGGAATGTCTCTTTGACGATGAAAAGAACATGGTCCGCATCGACATGAGCGAGTACATGGAAAAACACGCCGTCTCCCGTCTGGTGGGAGCCCCTCCCGGCTATGTGGGCTATGAAGAAGGGGGCCAGCTCACCGAAGCGGTGCGCCGCCGGCCCTACAGCGTCATTTTGTTCGACGAAGTGGAAAAGGCTCACCCCGACGTCTTCAACATTCTGCTGCAGGTGCTGGACGACGGCCGCATCACCGACTCCCAGGGAAGGACGGTGGACTTTAAAAACACCATCATCATCCTCACCTCCAACCTGGGCAGCTCCATTTTGCTGGACGGCATCGGCCCCGACGGAGAAATCGACCCCGCCGCCCGGGAGCAGGTGATGGAGGTGCTGCGCCGCGCCTTCCGTCCCGAGTTCCTCAACCGGTTGGACGAAATTGTCTTCTACAGGCCCCTCACCCGGGAGAACATCCGCAGCATTCTGGATTTGCTGGTGGCGGATTTGGGCAAGCGGCTGGCCGAAAAACAGCTGACCCTGGAGCTGACCGAGGAAGCCAAGGACTTCGTCATCGAGCACGGCTACGATTCGGTTTACGGGGCGCGACCCCTGCGCCGGTTCCTGCAGGCAAAGGTGGAGACCCTCATCGCCCGCCTGCTCATTGCCGAACACATCCGTCCCCACACCCATCTGGTGGTGGGACTGGAAGACGGCAAGCTGAAGGTGGTTCAGCAACTGGAGCAGTAACCGCTCCCAACAGCAAAAGGCCCGAACTTTCGGGCCTTTTTTTGGAAAAACAACGTCTATTTTTTCATAATCCCCCAAACGGGCATGGATACCATACCGTGCAGCAATGGCCCTGATTGGATGAACCCTTACGGCATGGAACTGACGACGATTTTGCGTTGGGGAGTCTTGGTCAACGCGTAGAACCACTCCGCCCAACCGCTGAGGGGATTTCTGCCGACGAATCTTGCCAAAAATCACAGATTGTGTTATCGTTGACAAACCCCACTGGAATATGCTAAGATGATATCAGCCGATATGCGATTGAGATTGAGAGTAATGCAGGGCGGAGTTTTTCTGAGCTGCATTACTTTTTTTCATGTAAAAATTTATTTACGGCATAAAATAAAGGAGGATATGGAGTATGGATTACGCAACACTGTCCCTGCAGGCCCATAAAGAGTGGAAAGGTAAAATTGAAGTCATAGCCAAGGTTCCCACCGCAACCAAGCACGACCTTTCCTTGGCTTACACTCCCGGCGTTGCCCAACCCTGCCTGGAGATTGAAAAGAACCCCGAACTGAGCTATGAACTGACCCGCCGCCACAATATGTGCCTGGTGGTCACCGACGGCACCGCCGTTCTGGGTCTGGGCGACATCGGCCCCGAAGCCGCCATGCCCGTTATGGAAGGCAAATGCGTTCTGTTCAAAGCCTTTGGTGGCGTCGACGCATTCCCCATGTGCATTAAGTCCAAGGATGTGGACGAAATCGTCAACACCATCTACCTGATTTCCGGCAGCTTCGGCGGCGTCAACCTGGAGGACATTGCCGCTCCCCGCTGCTTTGAAATCGAGCGCAAGCTGAAGGAAAAATGCGATATTCCCATCTTCCACGACGACCAGCACGGCACCGCCGTTGTCACTCTGGCCGGCCTGATCAACGCCCTGCGGGTGGTCAACAAGAAGAAGGAAGACGTCAAAGTCGTCATCAACGGCGCTGGCGCCGCTTCCATCTCCATCACCAAGCTGCTGCTGTCCGACGGATTTAAGAACGTCATCCTCTGCGACCGCAAGGGCATCATCTACGAGGGCCGCACCGAGGGCATGAACTGGATCAAAGAGGAAATGGCTCAGGTTACCAACCGCGAGAAGCTGAAGGGCTCTTTGGCCGACGCTCTGGTCGGAGCCGACGTCTTCATTGGCGTTTCCGCTCCCGGCACCGTCACCACCGAAATGGTCAAGACCATGGCCAAGGACGCCATCGTGATGGCCTGCGCCAACCCCACCCCCGAAATCTTCCCCGACGACGCCAAGGCCGGCGGCGCTGCAGTGGTTGCCACCGGACGCAGCGACTTCCCCAACCAGATCAACAACGTGCTGGCTTTCCCCGGTATCTTCAGAGGCACCTTCGACGTGCGGGCAAGAGACATCAACGACGAGATGAAGATTGCCGCCGCCTATGCTCTGGCCGGCCTGGTAGAGCCTGAGAAGCTCAGCGCCGACTACATCATTCCGCAAGCCTTCGACGAGCGGGTTGGTCCCGCCGTCGCCAAAGCGGTGGCCGAAGCCGCCAGAAAGTCCGGCGTCGCCAGACTGTAACCTCCTACCCAACCATATAGCCAAACAAACAGGCCTCCCGTACGGGAGGCCTGTTTGCGATTGAAGAGCGCAGATTACCCCAAAATTGCCTTAAGGTCTTCTTCGGGTGTGGTGATGGGATGTAGGTTGAATTTTTCGATAAGGGCGTTGAGTACCGCCTTGCTAAAGAAAGCAGGAAGACTTGGCCCAATGTAGATGTTTCGGATGCCGAGGGAAAGGAGGGTCAGCAGGATGCAGACCGCCTTTTGCTCGTACCAGGACAGCACAAGGGTGAGAGGCAGGTCGTTGACGCCGCATCCAAAGGCGTCCGCCAAAGCCAGAGCCACCTGAATGGCGCCGTAGGCGTCGTTGCACTGGCCCATATCCAAAATGCGGGGGAAGGGCCCGATGGAGCCGATGTCCAGGTCGTTGATGCGGTACTTGCCGCAGGCCAGGGTCAGCACCACCGTATCGCTGGGAGCCTGCTGCACAAACTTGGTGTAGTAGTTGCGGCCGGGCTTGGCGCCGTCGCAGCCGCCCACCAGGAAGAAGTGCTTGATGGCCCCTGCCTTGACGGCGTCGATGATAGCGGGGGCGTTGTCCAGAACCGTCCGGCGTCCGAAACCGGTGATGACGGTGCTGCCGCCGTTGATGCCGGTCATGGGGACGTCGTCGGGGTAGCCACCCAGCTCAATGGCGTGCTGGATGAGGGCGGAAAAGTCCTTGTGGCCCTGTTCGTCTGCCGCAATGTGCTTCATTTCGGGGTATCCCACCACGGAGGTGGTGTAAATCCGGTCGGAATAGCTGGGCCGCACCGGCATCAGGCAGTTGGTGGTAAAGAGAACGGGCGCGGGAATGTTCTCCAATTCCTTCTGCTGATTCTGCCAGGCGGTTCCGAAGTTGCCCTTGAGCTGGGGGTGCTTTTTCAGCTCGGGATAGCCGTGGGCCGGCAGCATCTCGCCGTGGGTGTAAATGTTGACTCCCTTGCCGTCGGTCTGCTCCAACAGCATCTTGAGGTCATGCAGGTCGTGGCCGCTGACCACGATGAAGGGTCCCTTCTCAATGGTCAAAGGCACCTGGGTGGGAACGGGGTCGCCGTAGGCTTCGGTGTTGGCGGCGTCCAGCAAAGCCATGCATTTCAGGTTAATTTGACCGAACTCCATCAGCAGGTTGAGCCACTCGTCCACCGAATGCTCCTCCGCCAAAGCGGCCATGCCCTTGACAAACCAGGCGTCCACGTCGGAATCCCGTTTGCCCAGAACCCGGGCGTGATGGGCGTAGGCTCCCATGCCCCGCAGGCCGAACAGCAGCGTCGAGCGCAGGGAAATCAAATCCTCGTTCCCGTGGAACAGCTCCTCGGTGGACATAGCCGGAGTGCCGCCCAACTGTTCCCGCTGCTTGCGGACTTTGGCGGTGTAGGCGGCGATGGCCTCCGAATCAAAATTGACGTTGGTGATGGTGATGAACAGCCCGTCCACAATCAGGTCCACATGCTCTGGATTGGCAGGGTCCGCCACCTTGGCCAAAGCAATCATCTCGCAGGTCAACTCGTCCTGCTCGTGGGCGACGTGGGGCTTTTTGCCGCAAACACCGGTGACCGTACAGCCGGTGCCCTTGGCAGTCTGCTCGCACTGAAAACAAAACATCTCGCTCATCATGTGCCTCCTTTTGTTTTTATGTTACGGTTCGATGGAAATGACAGATACGGGGCAGTTTTCGGCAGCTTCTCTGGCGGCGTCTTCGTTTTCGGGGGTGACTTCGCCGATGACCTCGGCAAGGCCGTCGTCCGCCATGTGAAATACCTCGGGGCAGGTTTCGGCGCAAAGGCCGCAGCCAATGCAACCGCTGCGATCAATAACAGCTTTCATAGTAACGCTCCTTTCTTGGATGAAAAAGGTTCCACTTTGCTTTTAAACAGAGGAGGCTTACCGGTCGTTGGGGAAGAACACGGTCAACAGCATTTTAAACCGCTCGGTGGCAAAAACCGCGTGGGGGACGTTGGCGGGCATGACAATGGCTTCTCCGGCTTTCAGGAGGTACTCGGTGCCGTCGATGGTGATGCGTCCCTGGCCGTCCAAAGCCAGAACCATGGCGTCCCCTTCCGACGCGTGGGTGCTAATTTCTTCCCCCTTGTCAAAGGCAAACAGTGTTAGGCTGTGATGCCGGTTCTGAGCCAGAGTTTTGCTGACAATCTGCCCTTCCAGGTACTGGACCTGCTCCGCCAGATTCAGCGGGGTGCTGTGGGCGATGTTCTTGATTAGCTTTTCCATTGCAATCCTCCTTAATCTTCCAAAATCTGTCCGTCGGTGGAGATGGTAACCACCCGCCAGGGAATCATCTTGCCGCAGTTTTGCAAAGCGGTAATGGTGGCGTGTTCCAGACCTCCGCAGCAGGGAACCTCCATGCGGGCGACAGTAACCGATTTAATGTTGTTTTCCTTTAAAATGTCCGTAAGTTTTTCGCTGTATTCGCCGGCGTCCAGCTTGGGGCAGCCGATGATGGTCACTTTGTTTTTCATAAATTCTTCGTGGAAATTGCCGTAGGCGTATGCGGTGCAGTCGGCGGCAATCAGCAGGTGGGCTCCGTCAAAGTAAGAGGCGTTGACCGGCACCAGCTTGATTTGCACCGGCCACTGCATCAGCCGGCTTTGCACACCCGCCTGAGGGGCGGCGGGAACAGTCGCCGGGGCGGGAGCGGCCTCCCGGTGGATGGCCTGGGCGCGGGAG
>JAKPGH010000219.1 GCA_029550985.1 Bacillota bacterium | reverse complement strand
TGTAGCCGGTGCAGGATACCAAGACCGTGACGGGCACCGTCATATTGAGCGGAGTGTCCTTCTTCAGGGTCAGGGCAATAAACACCCGTTCATCCAGCTCCTGCTCTTCCAATTCATCCTTCTCTTTCATGGTGTCGTAAGGCATCAGAGCGAACCGGAGAGACTCCACATATTCCGAGCCGTTGGCAAGGTCCAAGCGGAACCCCGCGTTGAATTTCTCCAAATCGTAAGAGCTGAAGCCGGAACGCTGGGACAATCTGAAGTACAAAGTCTCACCGGGAGTCACCGACTCGATAGGTGTCTCGAGAACGACCATTTTCCTGTTCTTGTCATAGCGTCCCGCTTTGGGGGGATTGGACAGCACATCATTGGTAAGGGATGACAGGCCCTGGTACCCAATGGAGGTCACGTGGATATACTGCCCTTTGGCTCCTTCGATGAGGGCCCGCTCCAGAGAATTGGGGTCGGCGGTCAGCTCCAGAGGAATCACCACCGAACGGTCGGCCTGATTGCCGATTTGATGGGATTGAGAGCTGGTCAACTTGATTTTCGTCGAAAGCTTGGCGCCTTCCGGAATGTTTTCCTTTGTTTCCATATAGATAAAGATGCGGTGCTGTAAGGTGGCGCCGTCGTTATAGGGTAACTGGTCAAATCCAATCCGCTTTATGTACTCTTTCCCCGACAGCAGCTCCAGCGAATAATTGACCATCTCCTCCAGATTTCGGGCGGAATGGCCGTCTTCGAAGGATAGCCGCAGCCGCAGGGTCTCACCGGGAGTAAAGGTGCTGGACGCATTCTCCCGCAGAACAAATCCGCTCTCTGCGTGGAATGGGGCAAAGAGAAGCTCATCTTTGACCGTATCGCCCTTCATATTGCGCACATCGGCATAGCCCACCCGTATGACATTGACGATGCGGTTGGGGTCCACTGCTGGATTGATGGGAATCAGGTATTCCATGGGATCCAGGGAGCAATCGCTGATGACATAGCGCTCCAATTTCCGAACCTGGAAGACAAAGGCTTGCAGCTCACGGTCGTAGGCATTTTTTATCTCCACCAGACCGTCGTCTCCCTTGTCGACATAGATAAAGGGGCCACCGGGAAAGTCTTCCTGCGGCGTATAGGGGATGGTCATGGTTACAGCCCTTCTAAAGGTGCTGCGCGCCCCTGCATCCTGGAAAAGCACCAGCTTCGCGTGAGGATATTTGGCCAAAAGAGTGGAGCTGCTGTCGGTATAGTAAATAATCATCTCCTTTTGGCCGCTCATATCGCCAAATATGGTGATATCTTCATCCAATACAAGGGTTACATCCTTGGCCTCATCGGCAAAGGTGACATGCCGGGTATCGCCAATTTCGTAGGAATTATAGCTTTCCACCAGCTCCGAGCGGGCGTATTCCCCTGTCATCTCAACGTAAATTTTGGTCCAGGTGTTTTCTTTGCCTCCGATGCGGTGGCCGTTTCTGGAAGCAAGGGTCACCGTCAGCTGGAATTGCTCCGGCTCCACGTTGCCGATGTTGGCGGTTCGAACCACCAGAAAGACAGCCCATGGACCGCTGGAGGTTCTTCTGGCCCGCACAAACTCAACGCCGGTGACCAGCTTGCGATTTCCCTTTACCTGGTAGTTCTGGATGACGTAATTTTTCTCGATGGCGTCGATGTCGGTGGGGGTATAGTATTCGCCGCCTTCAAAGTCCATTGCAAAATACAGGGAATACCCAGGTTCGAAAGGCACTTCATCCACCGACCGATTGACCCCCGCCGACTGCGTTGAGCTGGTATAGACACCGTAAGTGGTGGGATACACCGTCTCTTTGGGAATCACAGGAGACAATCCCACGGCACGCAGACTCATCACCCTGTCCTTTTTGGCATCAGTGGGAGGCGTGGCAGTAATGGAGAAGGTAGCAAGTACAGTCACGGTTCGGTTTGCCGATATCGTTCCCAACTGGCCCCCGGTTTTGGAAGTAATCTGGAATCTCAGATTGACCGCCGCAGGAACTTCGACATCCGGTTTGACTTTAAAGACGAGGAAACTGCGCTGAGCGATGGTGGTGTTATTGGGGTCCGAATATACTTTGTAAAGCCTTCGGTCAAAGCGGTCGAATTCAAGATATTCGTTCCCCTGGATGATCCCTACATCAAAGCTAGAGGCCAGAGTTTCCGGTTCTACCCCGGTAGTGGAACCGTCTATCATCGCGCGGACATACAGTTCGTCGCCGGGATGCACATCGGTAAGAATTCCGTCCTTCTCATTGAGGACATGCCCCAATCCTGCGTCGTATTTGGCAAGCCGCACATTTTCGACCTGGGAAGCGTTGTCAATGGTGCGGTAACCCAGGGAAGTAATAATTATCGTTTTGCGGTTGGTAATTACCGTTACAGAGGTTTGGCCGGCAGTTCCCAAAGCGGCTCCTGTTCCCGGTTTGCAGACGATATCAAAATCCAGGTTGAAATCCTCCGGTATGCGGGCATCCTGCAGAACTTCAAACTCCATTAAATTTCGATTTTCCGCTGTTCCCGCCGGCTTGTACAGGCTGTAAACGAAGCGGTTGAATTTAACAAAGGGCGTGCTGCTGGGATGGACGTTGACCTGGAAGCGGTCGTCCAACATATTGGGGTTAGACAAAAATGGAGTGCTGGCGTATTCGTCCACCACCAAGCGAACATAGATCTTTTCCCCGGCTTTTAGGTTAAAAGCAGACCCCACCGCCGCTTCCGTTTGAATATAGCCATTGACCGGGTCATACCGAGCTACCCGCACATTTTCCACCCGCTCCGACGTGCCGATGGTGACATTGCCCAAAGAGCGAATGGTAAGGGTTTCTTTTGGGGTTGTTCGCTCGAGGACGTTTATCATTTTTTGGCTGGAGGAGGGATTGCCAAACTGCACCGTGACATCCCCGCTGTGGTTGCCCAGCTTGCCTCCCTTATCCGCCAGCGCAGTAATGTTTAAGGTAAACTGATGCGTTCCAGCTTCGGCATCATCCTTAACCTTTAACCGGATAAAGTTGTGTTTGGCGCTGGTGGCGGCAAAATCCATCCACGCGAAGCCTACAAACTCCAACCCGCTGAACCCTTCTGCACTGGTGATTTCTACCAGAAAACGCTCGGCCAACTCCTCGGAATAATCAGCGGTATTATCGCCGGCCAAGGTAAGGCGAACATAGACGTACTCACCCTGCTCGATATCCAAGGTTGTGAGGGCGTCTTCCTGGACAACCATGCTTCCCCCTTGCCGCTTGGCGACTGCCATGCGGAAATTGTTCTTCATGGTGTCGTTGTTGATGCTTTGATAGCCCACGTGGGTGATTTGAAGCAACATCGGCTTGATTTGCAGGGATACCGGGCCGAGGGCAAGCTCCACATTTCCGGGGTGGTCACCCAATAGACCTTGATTGGCAGAATTGCAGGACAAGGTAAAGGAAAATTCAACCGTGCTGTCAGGGGTTGCGCTGCCGAGCACCTCAAATACCATGAAGTTTTGCTTGTTTCCAGCAGTCTCATAATCCAGACAGGCAAACCCTTTAAACGCAACATCGGAATGACTGAGCGCAGAAACGGAATAGCGAGTGGAAAGCTTGGTCAGGTCCGCTTCCGGGCCGCCATCGAGCTCCAGCCGCAGATAGATCGAATCACCGGCGGAAACTGCTGCCGGCGCGTCGGATTCGGTGCCCACCACCAAGTTGTCCTGGTTCCAAACCGCTACTTTGAGC
>JAKPGH010000217.1 GCA_029550985.1 Bacillota bacterium | reverse complement strand
CTCCCTTTAACGGGTTCGACCTGCTCAACCACATGGCGGTGATGGTGACCGCCCGCGGCAAAAAGGAAGCCGCCGAAGCCATGGAAACCCTCCTCAAAGAGTATGAGGAAAACCGCCAGAACGGCACCTCCACCTTTCGGGGGGAAGAAAAGCACCGGATTATGTTCGAGGGCATCGCCTGCTGGCCGTGGCTGCGGGTTACCGCCACCGGGCTTAAGAGCCGGGGCATCAACATGGTAACCACCATTTACGCCGACGCCTTCGGGTTTATCTACAAAGACTTTGACGACATGTGCCGCGCCTACGCCCGGGTGCCCAACGCCATCAACCTGGAGCTGGCAAGGGACAAGCGCATCAAGCTTTGCAAGGACAACCACGTGGAAGGGCTGCTGGTCCACACCAACCGTTCCTGCAAGCTGTGGAGCGGCTTTATGTACGAAATGAGCCGTCAAATCGGCGAGGCCTGCGACATTCCCGTGGCAAGCTTCGACGGCGACCAGGCCGACCCCAGAAACTTCTCCGAGGCGCAGTACGAGACCAGAGTGCAGGGATTGGCTGAAATTATGGAAGAGAGGAAGGCTGCGAAAAAATGAAAACGGCTGAAATTTTAGAACAATTTCATCAAATTGCTTCCTCTCCCTCCCGGCAAAAGGAAGCGTTCCTTCAGGCGGGGAAAAAGGTGGTTCTGGTGGCCCCCGTCTACACCCCCGAAGAGATTATCCACTCCATGGGCCTGGTTCCCATGGCCACCTGGGGTGCCGATATTGAGCTGAAATTGGCCAAGAAGTATTTCCCCGCCTTTATCTGCTCCATCGTGCAGAGCATTGTGGAACTGGGCATGAACGGCACCTTCGACGGCGCCAGCGCCATTGTGGTTCCCAGCCTTTGCGACAGTCTCAAGGTATTGGGCGAAAACTGGAAATACGCGGTTCCTTCCATTCCCTTCATCCCCATGACGTATCCCCAAAACAGAAAGCCGGCCTATGCCCTCGACTTTGTCAAAGCGGGCTACAACCGAGTCATCTCCGACCTGGAAAAGGCAACCGGCGCTAAGTTCGAGGACGAAAAGCTAAAGAAGTCCATCGAAATCTACAACCAGCACAACGCCGCCATGCGCAAGCTGGAGCAGGTGCTGGCCAACCACCCCGAAATCACCGCCGTCCAGCGCAACGACATTTACAAGAGCGCCGGTTTTATGTTGAAGGAAGACCACACCAAACTGGTCAACGAGTTGATTGATACTCTGGAGGAAAGCAGCACGGATGTGCAGAAAATTAAGATTATGACCTCCGGCATCCTCACCGACTGCCCTTCTCTGCTTTCGATTCTCGACGAAAACGGCTTCCAGATCGTGGCCAACGACGTGGCTTCCGAAAGCAGGCAATATCGAACCGACGCGCCTGCGGCGGATACCGGCCTTGACAGTCTGGCGCTGAAGTTCTCCGCCATGGACAACTGCTCAGTTCTGTATGACGTTGAGAAAAAACGCGTCAACATGATTGTGGAGCAGGCCAGGCAGTACGGCGCAAAAGGTGTTCTCGTGGTGCTAACCAAATTCTGCGACCCTGAAGAATTTGATTACCCACTGATGAAAAAGGCTTGTGAGAAGGAAAACCTGCCTGTTCTTTTGGTGGAAGTGGACCGGCAGATGACCAATTACGAGCAGGCGAGAACAATGCTAGAAGGGTTCAAAGATATGCTTCAAGCATAATCAAACAGGAGGAGAGGAAAATGAGCAAAAAACTATCCATCGCATTGGGTGTCACGTTCGTGTGGTTTACCACACAGTTTGGCGGCGGCTTCGCTTCTGGTGCGCAGCTGAAAAGTTACTTCATCAATTACGGTGTTTCCTGCTTGCTGACCTGTGTCGGCGCGCAGCTGATTTGCGCCATCTACAACGGCTACATCTGCTACTATGCGCGCAAGCACAATGTGTACGACTATCAGAGCTTTAACAACAGCTTCTATGGAAGATATTCCAAGATCTTTTCCCCGCTTTTTGAATTGGTGTACATCTTCGTTCTGCTGGTAGTACCTGCCGTTGCCTTTTCCACCGGCGGCACCACACTCCAGGAACTGACCGGCCTTCCCTATTTGCTTTGCACCGCCCTCGTCGGCGTCTTCATCTTTGTGGTGGCCATTTACGGCACCACCATTGTCCGAAGAGTTGCCACCGCCCTTTCCGTTCTGATTGTGGTCGGTCTGCTGGTTGTGTTTATCCCCAACATCATCGCCCAGTGGGATAGCGTGGTCGGCGGCGTGCAATACCTGGATGCCAAGAATCTGCCCCTTGGGCCCGCTCTGTGGAGCATGTTGGTTTACGCTGCGTTCCAGCTGGCTTCTTCCCCTGCCATTCACTCTCAGCACGCCGAGGCTTTGGAAGACCCCAAAGACTCCGTGATGACCTACATCATCGGCTTTATCTTCAACAGTGCCATGATCTTCATCTCCACCCTGGGCCTGATGGCAGTGGTATCCCTGGAGGAATATGCCACCAGCTCCATGCCTGTTCTGGTTCTCATCCGCAATGGCGTCGGCGGCGCCGTAATGCTGCCCATTCTGTCCATCCTCATCATTCTGGGCGCCGTTTCCACCGCCGTCAACATGGTGTCCGCCGGCACCACCCGGGTATGCCACATGATTGACAAGAACTTCGACCCCAACGCAAAGCCCACCAAATCCGTGATCATCACCACTCTGATTCTCTGCATCGTCGGCTTCTGCGTTGCCCAGTTCGGCCTGATTCCTTTGGTCAACAAGGGTTACAGCGTCCTCGGCTACCTGGCATTCCCCGTCATCATGATTCCCTACATCTTCCACGCTTTCTTCACCAAGCTGGACACCAAGGCACCCGCCAAAAAATAACCGTTTGTATCCCCATTTCCACTAACATAATAATCAATTACCGATTCCCGGAAGCGTCACAGTTTCCGGGAATATTATAGGAGAATTGCACATGAGCGAGATCAAAAGACCTTTAGACGGCGTAAAAGTAGTTGAACTGGCTACCTTTATTGCGGGCCCCTGCTGCGCGAGATACCTTGCCGACCTCGGCGCCGAGGTTATCAAGGTGGAAGCCCCCGCAGGCGACCCCCTCCGCTTTACGGCGGTCAACGAAGGCAGACCCTTCGGCGACCAGGAAGACACCAGCTTCTGCCTGGAAAACACCGGCAAAAAGTGCATCACCCTGAACCTCAAATCGGAAGCCGGCCGCAATGTTTTGGAGCAGCTGATTGCGGAGGCCGATATCTTCATCACCAACTGGCGGCAGGCGCCCCTGAAAAAAGCGGGCCTTGATTTCGACACCCTCAAGGTCAAATACCCCAAGCTGGTGATGGGCTACATCAGCGGCTACGGCGAAAAAGGCCCGGACAAAGACCTGCCCGGCTTTGACTTCACCGCCTACTTTGCCAGAGGCGGCATCATGGGCACCATGTACGACAAAGACTCCAGCCCCATGATGCCCATCGCCGGCTTTGGCGACCATCAGGTGGGACTCTACCTTGCCAGCGGCGTTCTGGCCGCCCTCTACCGCGCACGGGAAACCGGCAAAGGCGACCAGGTAACCGTCAGCCTGTTCCACACCGCCATTTGGGATATCGCCCTTTATCTCCAGTGCAGACAGTACGGTGACCCCTCCACCCAGTACCCCATCAGCCGCAAGCAGGTGGCCAACCAGTTCCAGGTGCCCCATGTCACCAAGGACGGCCACTGGATTCAAATCGCCATGCCCCGGTACGACTACTACTATCCCATCTTCATGAAGGCGCTGGGCCGAGAGGATTTGATCGGCAACGAGAAATTCTTCCCCCAAACCAACCTCCAGAGCCATCTGGAAGAGTTCTATGAAATTATCGACGCCGAAATCAAAAAGAGAACGCTGGACGAGATGGTTGCCCTCATGAACGAGGCGGACCTGCCCTACGCCGTTTGCCAGACCTGGGACCAGCTGCTGGAAGACCCCCAAGCCTGGGCTTCCGACGCGCTGACCAAGGTCAAGTTCCCCAACGGCGCCGAGCGCACCATGGTCAGAACTCCGGTCATCTTCTCGGACACCGACCTGCCCGCATACGAAAGAGCCGGCTTCCTGGGCGAGCACACCAGAGAAGTGCTGGCAAGCCTGGGCTACAGCCAGGAGCAGATTGAAGCCATGATTGCCGCAGGTGACGCAACAGATGTCAAACGCATCGGCTAACATCTACACTTTAGGCATTGATATTGGCTCCACCACATCAAAATGCGTTTTGCTTAAGGACGGCAAGCGGATTGTCGCCCACGAGCTGATCAAAGCGGGAACCGGCACCTACGGCCCCCAGCGCATCCTGGACCAGCTGTTTGAAAAGACGGCGGTCAAGCGGGAGGAGGTGGCCTACACGGTGGTCACCGGGTACGGCAGGGTTTCCTTCCAGGGCGCGGACTGCGATATGAGCGAACTGAGCTGCCACGCCAAAGGGATTTACTCCTTTGACAACAGCGTCCGGACCATCATCGACATCGGCGGACAGGACGCCAAGGTCATTCAGTTAAACGACAAGGGCCAGATGACCAATTTCGCCATGAACGACAAGTGCGCCGCAGGAACCGGCCGGTTCCTGGATGTGATGGCCAACATCCTAATCCTGGACATTTCCGAGCTGGAGCGGGAATACTTTCTGTCCCAGCACCCGGTGCGGATTTCCAGCACCTGCACGGTCTTTGCGGAATCGGAAGTGATTTCCCAACTGGCAAACGGGGCAAACCGGGCCGACGTGGTGGCGGGCATCTGCAATTCGGTGGCCAGCCGGGTTGCCTCCTTTGCCAAACGAGTGGGGGTCAGGGAAACGGTATTTATGAGCGGTGGCGTTGCGCAAAACGGCGGCGTGAGGCGGGCGCTGGAGCTGGAGCTCGACGTGCCCATCCACTACAATGAATTTTCCCAGATGATGGGGGCGTACGGCGCTGCCGTTTATGCGTACGAAAAAGCGATGAAATAGGCGGAGGATCAGGGTGGAATTTTTAGATACAACCATCGGCCGTTTGTTCGACAAACTGGTTCGGGAAAAAGGAGAGCAGAAACTCCTGCATTTTAAAGAAACCAGCATATCCTGGCGGGAGATTGACCGGATCTCCACCAAAATGGCGGCGGATATGCTGTCTCTGAACATGACGAAGGGAAGCCGCATTGCCATCATGTGTCAAAATTCCCCCCTGTACCTCTGCGCTCTCTTTGCCATCTGGAAAATAGGAGGGGTTGCCGTTCTCGTCAACCCCTCCTATAAAACCCATGAAATCAACCAACTGGTGGATTATGTGGGATTTCGGGGCATCTTCTGCGACGATTTCTGTATCAAAAAGCTCCAAAAGACCACAAGCGTCGAATTGATCCACTACATCGGCATGGATGCCTGGGACAGCCTGAAGGAGCAAAGCAGGCAGATTTCCACCTCGGAAGCGGAGCGGGTTGCCAGGCAGGCGCAGGGAGTCCAACCCCGGGATATGGCCTGTATGCTGTTTACTTCCGGCACCACCGGCGTTCCCAAGGGGGTGGAGCTTTCCCACTTCCAGATGCTCAACGTCGCCATGCGGGCGGTGGACGCCATGCGCTGGAACGAGCGGGATATTGTCTGCGTGTCCCTTCCGCTGTTTCACGTCTTTGGGCTGTCCACCTGCATCCTGGCGGCCTTGTTCCATCGGGGGACCCTCTGCTTTACTTCCAGTTACAAGTCCATCGAAGTCATCAAATGCGTGGCAAAACACCGGTGCACCGTCCTCAACGGCGTTCCCACCATGTTTTTGTCCATGCTCAACAACCCCGAAAAGCCCAATTACGACCTTTCCAGTTTGCGTTCGGGGATTATCGCCGGTTCCGGCGTCCACGAAAAGGACTTTTTAAGGGTTGTCCGAGAGCTGCCCATCCCTCACCTGATGCAATCCTACGGCCAGACCGAAGCTTCCCCCAGCATCACCTTTTCCCCTTACGACGACCCGGTGGAAAAACGGGCAAAATCCACCGGAAAGGCCATCCCCGACGTGGAAATCCGCATCCGCGACACCAAGGAAGACAAAGATGTGCCGGCTGGCCAGCGGGGAGAAGTGGAAATTCGCGGGTTTAACACCATGGGGGGATACTTCCGCCTGCCGGAAGAATCCAAAAAGGTTCTGCGCGACGACGGCTGGATGAAAACCGGCGACATCGGCTACCTGGACCAAGAAGGCTATTTATATATAGTAGGCCGGGCCAAGGAAATGATTATCCGCGGGGGCGAAAACATCTCCCCCCAGGAAATCGAGGAAATTATCCTTGCCATGGACGGCATCGCCCAGGTCAAGGTCTTTGGCGTGCAGGAGGAAGTCATCCAGGAGAGTATCGTCGCCTGCATCGTGCAGACCAAAAACCATTCGGCCCAGGACATCCAAGCCCATGTCCGGACCTACCTTGCCGACTACAAGGTGCCGAAATACATATTCTTCTTCGACCAGTTTCCGGAGCAATCCAACGGAAAAGTGGACGTCAAGAAGCTCAAAGCCATGGTGGACCAGCTGAGGAAAACCCCTCAACCGTCCCCGGCCCTTTCCTCCCGGTAGAAAATTTCAACAGGAAAAGAAAAGACCTGCTTCCCACGGGG
>JAKPGH010000216.1 GCA_029550985.1 Bacillota bacterium | reverse complement strand
GGAAAACGGTGGTTCCCATGGTCAGCTCCATGGACCACAAGCGGGTTTGCGACGGCAACCGGGGCCCCAACACCGGGGGAATGGGCACCATTGCCCCCAACCCCCATTACACCCCGGACATGGCGGAGCGCTGCATGCGGGAGATTTTCCTCCCCACCGTGCGGGCCATGGCGCAGGAGGGCCGCCCGTTCCGCGGGTGCCTCTACTTCGGCCTGATGCTCACCCCCACCGGCCCCAAGGTGATTGAGTACAACTGCCGCTTTGGGGACCCGGAAACCCAGGTGGTGTTGCCGTTGCTGGAGTCCGATCTGCTGGACATCATGCTGGCCACCCGGAACGGCACCCTGGCCGACACCCCCGTGGTGTGGAAGCAGGGGGCGGCCGCCTGCGTGGTGCTGGCAAGCGGCGGATACCCCGGCCATTATCAGACGGGACTTCCCATCCAGGGGCTGGAGGAAAACGGGCAGCTGGCCCAATCCGACGCCGTCGTCTACCATGCCGGCACCCGCAGGGAGAACGGCTCCTTTGTGACGGCGGGGGGCCGCGTCATGGGGGTCACCGCCGCCGGCAAGACGTTGGAGGACGCCCTCCAAACCGCCTACCGGGCGGCCGAAGCCATCTCTTTCCCCGGCATGCACTACCGTAGGGACATCGGCAGGTATTAATGCCGCCTTCCGAGGGCTGGAAGGAACCTCCAGACCCGCAACTTTCGGTATCAGAATAAGAAAAATCACAAAAGCGCTTTCTTTTTTCCTGCTTAGACTTTGACAAACGGCCAAATTCGTGGCAGGATATAGGAAGCGCTTTGCTTTTTTCATTTACCGTTTCCATTTTTCTCTGTTTAAAGGAGGTACCCCTTTGTCCCTGGAAGCAAGACTGGAGCCGATTCTGGAGCAGGTGCAAAAACCGGCCCGGTATATCGGCGGGGAACTGAACAGCGTCGTCAAGGACCCGAGCAGGGTTTCAGTTCGCTATGCGCTATGTTTTCCCGATTTGTACGAGATCGGCATGTCCCATCTGGGGATGAAGATTCTCTACTCCATTAAAAACAAGCGGGAGGACATCTGGTGCGAGCGGGTGTTTGCCCCCGCCGCCGACATGGAAGCCAAAATGCGGGAGCATCAAATCCCCCTGTACGGCCTGGAAAGTCTGGAGCCCATCGCCGGCTTTGACTTCATCGGATTTTCCTTACAATACGAGCTCTGCTACACCACCGTGCTCAACATGCTGGATTTGGCGGGGCTGCCGGTGCGCAGCAAGGACCGGAAAAGCCTTGCCCCCATCGTCATGGCGGGGGGGCCCTGCGCCTGCAACCCGGAGCCTTTGGCCGACTTTGTGGACCTGTTTGTGCTGGGCGAGGGGGAGGAGGTCAACCTGGAGCTGATTGACCTTTACAAGCAGGCCAAAGAGGAGCACTGGTCCAAGGAGGAGTACCTGCGCCGGGCGTCTCACATTCCCGGGGTTTATGTGCCGTCCCTCTACCAGGTGACCTATCGGGAGGACGGCACCGTCCGGGAAATTGTACCGTTGGACGGCGCCCCCGCCAGGGTGACCAAGCGGATTATCCAAAATCTTGACCGGGTGGAGTTTCCCGAAAGCTTCGTGGTGCCCTTTATCGACATTGTCCACGACCGCTCCATGCTGGAGGTCCAGCGGGGCTGCATTCGTGGCTGCCGCTTCTGCCAGGCGGGGTTTATTTACCGCCCCATCCGGGACAAACGCCCCGAAACCCTCAACCGGGACGCCCTCAATCTTTCCCGCACCAGCGGCTACGACGAAGTGTCCCTCACCAGCCTTTCCACCAGCGACTATCTGGGGCTGGAGGAACTGCTGGACCAAATGCTCCCCTGGACGGAGGAGCAGCAAATCAACATCGCGCTGCCTTCCCTGCGCATCGACAACTGCTCCGAAAAGCTGATGGCCCAAATCGCCAAGGTGCGGAAAAGCGGCCTTACCTTCGCGCCGGAAGCCGGCACCCAACGGCTGCGGGACGCCATCAACAAAAACCTCACCGAGGAGGAAATTCTCTCCACCTGCCGGGCGGCCTTCCGCAGCGGGTACACCGCCGTCAAGCTCTACTTTATGATCGGCCTGCCCACCGAGACCATGGAGGACGTGGCGGGCATCGCCGACCTTGCCCAAAAGGTGGTGGACACCTTCTACCGCATGCCGGAAAAGCCCAAGGGCAAAGGGGTGCAGGTGACGGTCAGCGTCTCCTGCTTTGTGCCCAAGCCCTTCACTCCCTTTGAGTTTGAGCCCCAGGACACGCCGGAGCAGCTGCGAGAAAAACAAAAGCATCTTCTGGCCCATGTCCGCAGCCGGAAGATTTCGGTCAAGTACCACGACAGCGACACCAGCGTGCTGGAGGCGGTTCTGGCCCGGGGCGACCGCAGGCTTTGCCCGGTGCTGGAGTCGGCCTGGCGGGCGGGCAGCCGCCTGGACGGATGGGGAGAGCACTTTTCCATGGAGCGGTGGAACCAAGCCTTTGCACAGCACGGGCTGGACCCCGCCTTCTACGCCCACCGCCGCCGGGATTACGGGGAAGTGGTCCCCTGGTCCCATCTGGATTACGGGGTTTCCCGCCGGTTTTTGATTGCCGAAAACAAAAAGGCGTGGAAAAGCGCCGTCACCCCCAACTGCCGGGAGCGGTGCTCCGGTTGCGGAGCCGCCGCCCTCTATTCCGACGGGGAGGTAAAACCGCCATGCAAGAAGTGATGATTCCGGTTCGGCTGTTTTTTTCCAAGACCGGCCGGGCAAAATATATATCCCACCTGGACACCATGCGCACCTTTACCCGGGCTTTTCGCCGAACCTCCCTGCCCTTGTGGTATACCCAGGGGTTTAACCCTCATCTGTACATGACCTTTCCTCTGCCTTTGGCGTTGGGGGTGGAAAGCCTGCGGGAGGCGGTGGACTTTCGCCTGGTTCAGGAAATGGACTTTCAGCGGGTGGCCGACGAGATGGCCGCCGTTCTGCCTCCCGGTTTTGGGGTGGTGGAGGTGGCGCCTCCCGTGATGCCGGCCTCCGCCATTGCCTGGGCGGAGTACGAAATTCGCCTGGCCTATCCCGAGCAGGAGCGGGAGGCCATGCTCTTCGCCCTCGAGGGGCTGTTTGACAAGCCCTCCATCGACGTGGTGAAGAAAACCAAAAAAGGGGAGACCCTCACCGACATTCGGCCTCACGCGGCCCTGCTGGATTGCAAAGTCGATGAAAACGGGCTGTGGATGCGGGTGAGGCTGGCGGCGGGCAGCACGCTGAACATCTCGCCGCAACTGCTGCTGGAAGCTTTTCAGAAGCACACCCGTCCCGCCGACTCGGTCAAGATTTTGCGCACGGCGATTTTGGATGCGGAGCGGAACCCTTTTGCCTAAAATGGCGAAAAAACCGGAATTATTCCAGAAAAGGGCTTGCAACCGCAGGTTTCTTGTGATATACTATTGCAGCATGTGATTGAAAACAGCGGCTTGCTGTTTCAATTGCCATCAGGGCAGTCCTCTACCGCCGACGGCATGAATGCCCTTATAAAGGAGGAAGCACAAATGGATGCTTTGAAATTGATTGCGCAGGACTCTCTGAAGAACGAAGTCCCGCAGTTTGACGTCGGAGATACCGTTCGGGTACACGTTCGCATCAAGGAAGGCGACCGGGAGAGAATCCAGGCCTTTGAAGGCACCGTCATCGCCAAGAAGCATGGCGGCATCGCCGAAACCTTTACCGTGCGCCGTGTCTCTTACGGCGTGGGTGTGGAAAGGGTATTTCCCTTGCATTCCCCGTTGGTAGCCCAGGTCGAAGTGATCCGCAAGGGCCGCGTTCGCAGAAGCAAACTCTACTACCTGCGGAGCAGAGTCGGCAAGGCCGCCAAAGTCAAGGAGCAGATTCAGTAAAACACAGAGAAAAGGGGCTTTCACAAAAAGCTCCTTTTTGCTATTATGTAATAGATGCAAAGAATGCCATTTTTCGCGGTCAAACGGGCTTTTCTTTGCATAGGATAGAGGAATGTCAGGCAAAACTCCTAGGGAGGCGACGTTGTGTACGAGGATTACGAGCCTCAGGAAAAACTGCCCCGGGCATTGTTGCGAGAGGTTTACGACTGGGTGGAAGCCGGCATGATGGCGGTGGTCTGCGTGGTGCTGCTGTTTACCTTTGTGGTGCGCCTGGCGGGAGTGGAAGGGGATTCCATGCTTCCCACCCTGCATCACCACGACAGGCTGTTGATTACCCGCCTCACCATGCCCGCCCGCCAGGGGGATATTGTGGTGGTCACCAAGCCCACCAGCCGGGGAGAGCCTCTCATCAAACGAGTGATTGCCACCGAAGGCCAGATGGTCTACATCGATTTCACCTCCCAGACGGTGATGGTGGACGGCGAAAAGCTGGAAGAGCCCTACATTGCCGAGCCCACCGCCCTCCGCTACGATATGGAGTTCCCCCAAAAGGTGCCGGAAGGCTGCGTGTTTATCATGGGGGACAACCGCAACAACTCCTGGGACAGCCGATCCTGGGAGGTTGGCATGGTGGACGAGCGATATATTTTAGGCAAGGTCATCTATCGAATTCTACCCTACGACCAGATGGGGAAACCTTGATACTGGAGGTTCATCATTGAAGGAGCGAAACAGCGGGAAATTTCAAAGGCCCGGCGGGAAATGGAAACCCGGAGGGGAATTCCACAGCCCCCGGGAAAATCAAAACCAGGAACACATGAACATTCAGTGGTTTCCCGGCCACATGGCAAAAACCCGCCGAATGATACGGGAAAACCTGCGGCTGGTGGACGTGGTGGCCGAGCTGCGGGACGCCCGCATCCCTTACGCCAGCGCCAACCCGGAAATCAAAAGGCTGTTGGGGAACAAAAAGCGCCTTGTCATCCTCAACAAAAGCGATATGGCGGACCCTGCCGCCACCAGGGCGTGGCTGGAATACTTTGAAAAGCAGCAAATCGCCGCTTTGGACATGGACTGCCGCAGCGGCAAAGGGGTGGGAAAATTTGTCCCGGCGGTGGAAAAGCTGCTGTCCGAGGAGTTGGAGCGCCGCAGAGCCAAGGGGATTATCGGCTCCCTGCGGGTGATGGTGGTGGGGGTGCCCAATGTGGGCAAATCCTCCTTTATCAACCGGATGGCATCCTCCAGGCGGACCAAGGTGGAGGACCGTCCCGGCGTCACCCGGGGCAAGCAGTGGGTCAAAGTCAGCGACGGCCTGGAACTTTTGGATATGCCCGGCGTTCTCTGGCCCAAGTTTGAGGACCCGGTGGTGGGGGAGCATCTGGCCTTTACCGGCGCGGTCCGGGACCAGATTGTGGACACCGAGGCATTGGCCTCCCGGCTGCTGGAAAGGCTTGCCGCCGATTATCCCGACTTGCTGGCGGCAAGGTATTCCCTGACTGCCGGGGAGATGGCGCAGCCGGGCCACGAGATGCTCGCCCTCATCGGCCAAAAGCGGGGGATGCTGCTGCCCGGCGGGGAAATCAACACCGAGCGGGCCTCCATCGCGGTGCTGGACGAATTCCGGGGAGGACTGATCGGCAGAATCACCCTGGAACTGCCCAAAGACGGGGAATAGCATAAAACGACATCATCACAGGAGGCTCCCATGAGCTTGTTTGCATACGACCAGTCC
This sequence comes from Bacillota bacterium, assembly GCA_029550985.1. Taxonomy (GTDB): domain Bacteria; phylum Bacillota; class Clostridia; order Oscillospirales; family Ruminococcaceae; genus WRAV01. The sequence continues at coordinate 343 of JAKPGH010000216.1, read as the reverse complement.
ATCCGGGAGGAAGGGTTCCCCCTTCTTTGCGGGGTGGACGAGGCGGGCCGGGGTCCCCTGGCGGGGCCGGTGTACGCGGCGGCGGTGATTTTGCCGCCCGACGCGGACCTGCCGCTGCTGCGGGACTCCAAAAAGCTCACCCCCAAACAGCGGGACCGGCTCTTTGACCAAATCCGGGAGGTTGCCGTCGCCTGGTGCATCGCCGACGCGTCGGTGGAGGAAATCGAAGAGCTGAATATTTTACAGGCAGCCATGTTGGCCATGCGGCGGGCGGTGGAAGGCCTTGCCCTTGCCCCCGACCTGGTGCTGGTGGACGGCAACCGGCATCCCGACACCGGCAAAC
>JAKPGH010000204.1 GCA_029550985.1 Bacillota bacterium | reverse complement strand
GAAAAACGACTCATTGAGGTGACGGCTAATCCCGCTCTGACCGGCTTTACCGCCTCAAAAATACTGTGGGTGCAGAACAACGAACCTGAGCTGTATGCGCGATGTGCCCATATCCTGTTGCCGAAGGACTACATACGCTACCGGTTGACGGGAGAGTTTGCCACCGAAGTATCCGACGCCTGCGGCATGCAGCTGATGGACATTCCCAAGCGCTGTTGGTCGGCCGAAGTTTGTGAAAAACTTGGCATAGATACTGCTTTGCTTCCCAAACTGTACGAATCCCCGGAAGTCACCGGAACAGTGCACCATCAGGCTGCACAGGAAACCGGACTTTCCCCCGGCACACTGGTGGTGGGAGGAGCGGGGGACAACGCCGCCGCCGCTGTGGGAACCGGGGTGGTTCGTCAGGGAACGACTTTTAACACCATTGGCTCCTCTGGCGTCATCTATACTGTAACCGACGAGGTCCGCATCGACCCTCTTGGGCGGGTTCACACGCTGTGCGCTTCGGTGCCCGGGAAGTGGACCGTCATGAGCTGTACCCAAGCGGCGGGCTTATCCCTCAAATGGCTGCGGGACACCTGCTGCGCTCCCGAGGTAGAGGAGGCGGCCCGTCAAGGCGTGGATCCTTATCAAATTATGGATCAACTGGCGGAACAAGTCGGGGTGGGAGCCGGCGGACTGCTGTATCTGCCCTATCTGATGGGAGAGCGCTCTCCCCACCCCAATGCGGATTGTCGCGGCGTTTTCTTCGGGCTTTCTGCCATGCACGGCCGCGGGCATATGATTCGCGCCGTGATGGAGGGCGTGGCCTACTCCCAGCGGGAGTGTCTGGATGTGTTCCGCGAAATGGGGGTGCAGGTCAATCAGATGACGGCATGTGGCGGCGGCGGGCGCAGTCCCCTTTGGCGGCAGATGCTTGCGGATTTATACGGGTGCCCCATCAGCACCGTTCACGCCGACGAAGGCCCGGCCCTGGGCGCAGCCATTCTGGCGGGCGTGGGGGCTGGGGTTTATCCCTCGGTGGAGGAGGCCTGTGACCAGCTCATCCGCTGTCAGCCCCGCAATCAGCCCATACCGGAGAACTCAAAACAGTATGAGGGCTATTATCAGCTTTATAAAGAGCTCTATTTGAGTTTGCTCGAGCGCTTTACGGATCTTGCAAAACTGAACAATTATAAATAGAAAAAACAAGCATCTGATGGCGTTGGCCATCGGATGCTTGTTTATTGATTGCAGTTTTAGCGGAACACAACCGCAAGCTCGCTGGCAGTGTTTTGGGAAGCGAACGACGGTTACAGCGTTTCCCGCAGGGGTTATGTAGCGCCTTTTAAGAAGAAGGGTATTATGCCTTTAAGATATATGCACACTATGCGTTTAACCGTAGTTTTGATTGCAGGCGTCAAATACTGTCGATAAAGGGTTGAACATGCTGGAGGGCGGCGCCAACAGCCGAAGCTTCGGTTTTGTACCGGCAAACCTGCAAATACGTGCCGTCGGGTTCAAAGGTGTTGCGCTTGCTTGCCATTTCCCGCAGAGTATGAATATGCTCCTCCATATAGTTGCCCACATAACCGCCCAGCACCACGCGGCAATCAAACAACATCCGCAGATTATTGATGGTGATGAGCAGGTATTCCAGGTATTCTTCCCAGATTTTTTGATGAGTGGGACTTCCCTGTCGGAGCAGTTCAAAGAAGCCGTCCAAACCATTGGGCGCGCTTTCGGACAAAATGCGGGAATTGCAGTAGGCGTCCACGCAGCCCTTCATGCCGCAATAGCACTCGCGGCCGTTGGGTACGATGGTCATATGCCCGAATTCCGCGCTGCGCTGGTTGTCCCCGGGATAGAAATTCTGGTTTAAAAAGATGGCTCCTCCCACGCTGTCGCTCAGGGAAAGATACACCATATTGTCCGCCATATTGGTATTCCAAACCTCTGCAAATCCTGCCGCGCTGGCATCGTTGCTGAAGATGCACGGATAGGGAATAAACTCTTCAAAACTCTCGATGCGGCCGCCGGTGAAACCCAGAATGGTGGCGTAAACCACCTTTCGAGCGTCCTGGGAAAGCAGGCCCGGTATGCTGATTCCCACACCCAAAATTTTGCGTTCATCTACTTGAGAATCCCGAATGGTTTGCTCGATCAGAGCACCTACTTTTTGAAAATACTCCCGTTTATTTTCAAACACCAATCGCACCCGCAGTTTTTGAATGACCCGCGCGCCTAAGTCCACCACCACGACAACCACATGATTTTTGGTAATGTCCACCCCCACCGAATAACGCGCGCCGGGATTATAGGACACCGCTTTGGCTTTGCGTCCTCCGGTGGATTCGAACATTCCGCTTTCCAATATTAAATCCTGTTCCAACAAGATGCGCAGGTTTTGTGTGACCGTAGGCAAGCTGATGTTGAGCGCATAGGCAATGCTTTGTTTGGACATCTCACCCTTTTGGTAGATGAGCTTGTAGATGCGGTTTCGGTTGACTTTTTTTATTTCCATGCGATTTGTGTTTTGATTCGACATGCCTTACACGCCTCGTTTTTTAAAAGTATTTTCATAACTACATTCATTGTATTACAAATGTATCAATTTTGCAATAATTTGCTAATTCTATTTCTTTTATGATTTTTCGGCAAGATTTCATCAGATTCCAGGTGCCGCACCGTGGACAAATGCTAAAAAATAATGCGAATTTGGAGTTGCCCCAAATCCGCATTACAAAAGAAAACTGGTGAACCATCGGGGATTCGAACCCCGGACACCCTGATTAAAAGTCAGGTGCTCTGCCTGCTGAGCTAATGGTTCATTTTGACTCGATGAACATTATACAATAGTTGTTTCGTTCTGTCAACGAAAAAGTTAGCAAAATAGAAACACAATAACGAAAAATGAGCAAAATGATTACAACAATAATGCCTGAAGAGGGGAACAACAAAGCAAATCCCCACTTTATTTGACAGACAATGACGGCAATATGGTTGCATACAAAGAAGAGGCCAGCGTATGAAAGCGCTGGCCAATGTTGAGTTGTCAGGCTTTCGGCCGTTTTGTGCACATATTGGGTCGATGGCCGGTGCAACGCCCGACGGGGAGTTGCTACTTCATCATGTAACTTACGTTGTCGATAAACTCCCCTACCTGGCGCAAAGCCCGGCCGGTGGCCTTGCGCAGCTTTTTGGCTTTGTTTTTGGTATTGTTGCCTGCCATCATGTAAGCGGCGGCTCCGACAGCCATGCTCACACAGGCGGTGGTGATAGCGGCAGTTTTACTGCGATTCATAGGGGTACCTCCTAAAATGGAATTTTCACCCCTATTATTTCCCTGAAGTTTTCTCATTAGCCCGAATATTGGATGGATAATTTTGGCGATGTCATCTAACCAATAAAAACGCCGCCCCAAAACCCGGACGGCGTTTGCTTGAAATTAATAGGCCGCTTTGGCGGCTTTTTGAGCTCGGTAATATCGGACGGCGGAGCGGCCGTAGATGACGATGTAGAGAATCAGGGCCATGAGCAGCCCGCCGACAATGCAAATCACCGAATGCTGCTTGACAAAAACGGTGGAGAGGATGATAAAGACGGCGGCAGTCAGGGAAACGGCGGGAAGAGCCTTGCTGCGCCAATAGGTTCGGTTATAGCGAACCAGCGCCGCGTGGGAGCCGATGGAGTAAACCACATGGATGCTGGGGCAGGAGTTGGTAGGAGTGTCGATAATGTAGAGCAGATGCACCAGGGTTTCCAGAGGCCCTTGGGGGGCGGAAAGGTCGGGACGCAGGGTTTGGCCGTTGGGCCAAAAGGTGTAAATGAGGCAGGCGATGATCATACCGCTGGATAAAAAGGCGGCAAAGCGGACAAACTCGTCCGAATCTTTGAAGAACAACAGGACGCCGGTTCCTGCCACATAAAAGTACCACGTCACATAGGGAATGATAAAGGCGGCGGTAAAGGGTATCAGGTCGTCGAGGGGAGTATGTAGGATGTAGCGTGGGGCCGGGGCGATGAGTTCCAACAGCAAAAAGTACAACCCGCCGATACACAAAGGGATGAGCATCAGCCAATTGCGGCGGGGAATCTTTTGAAAGAGTTTGCGAAGCATGAGGTTCCTCCTGTCAGTTGACGTCATGCGGCGTTGGCTTGCTGTCGTATGTCTTGATGGCGGCAAGCGAACAACAGAAAGAATCGGGGGTCTGGTTTTGCCCCCGATTGCAAAGATATAGCGAATCAAACACCACACTGGAAAGAGGGGCAGCAGGCCAAACCTTACCGCTCCTTCCAACCATACATGGCGGGGAAGAGCGGAGCGCTCAGCGTTTTCCCACCGTTTCCAAACTCACCATCTTTTCCAGCTCATTCAACAGCCGAAGGCTTTGCCGCTCGAAGGCGATGCCGTCCACGTATATGTACCAGTCCTTGATGGTGGCCTGCAGACGCTTGTAGTGGTCGCTGCGCTCCAGATGCTTGATGGTGACGTAATCCTCGTAAAGAAAGATAATTTCCAGAGAGTTGAAGAGGGCGCGTCCCTCCTCGCTGGTGGCATCCTCCGGGTCGAACACCCAGTTGGTTTGTTGGGCGGCGATGTTTTCAAAGCCCACCCGTTCCATCAGCTCGCTTTCCAGGGTGTCTCCGGTGGCGACGGTAAAGGGCATCAGCCGCAAGTAAAGGGCCTTCAGCGGGTGGTCCTCCGGGTAGGAGGCGGCGATGCTGTCCAGCCGCTCCTCCAGCTTCTGCACAAACCGCTCGCCGATTTCCCGCCCGGTGGTGCGCCCTTCCAGAATGGTGGCGAGCTGGATGTAAGTTTCCTCCCACTCGGCGATGCTGCGG
>JAKPGH010000196.1 GCA_029550985.1 Bacillota bacterium | reverse complement strand
GGTAGGAAATCCAGACCGCCCGCACCTCACCTTGGACCTGCTCCATCCGGACGCCGTTTTGTTCCAGCTTGGGCAAGCCCTGTTCCACCACAGGGGCGGAAGCAGCCACGTTGGCGGGTTCCGAAGCGGCGGGCTGGGAGGCGGAAGATTCCGACGGGTTGGAAGGTTTGGTGGAAACTGGTTCCGCCGGGGCGGAGGACTGGGAAGCGGTGGACGGTGCCTGTGCCGCGGAAGATTCCAAAGCGGAAGAGGATGGTTCCGCCGCAGAAGAATCAGCGGGCTTTTTCCCCGTCGTGAGGGGTTGGTCAATGGACGGCGCCTCCGGCTGATAGGGGCTGGACGATTCCGAAGCCCAAGGGTCGGTCAGCACCACCTTGCCCGAAGAAACCGATTCGGAAGCAGGGGGTTGCAGGGTCCGGTCCGCGCAGCCGTTCAGCAGAATGATGCCAATGAGAAAAACGGTAAAAAACCGGACAAGGCGGGATTTCGGCATAGGCTTGCTCCTTTTGTATTGCTGATATGGATAAAAACCCGGCGCGCAGCGCCACAGGTAGAATCGACGATAAGGCAAAACCGATTTCCTTGCAATCGGAACTGCCAACTCTCTACTATAAAGTGCGTTTCCAGTGTCGTTTTGCTGCGAATTTCGATTTGGAAATCTGGAAAGAAACAGCAAAACTTGTCCCAAAAAGACATCTTCCGGGGCATCATGTGGATACTTTATTATATTCTTCCCATTTGGAATTCTATGCCTCCATATTCCTAGTATTGGAAGGGCATGTTCCAATGAATCCCAAAATTTCCGGTTATGCTAGAGTCAGGACAATATTTCCTCTTTTCCAAAATCCGCCTTGGAGTGTCAGCGTTTTTCTGATATACTATTTCAAGAATTCCCTGTCCTTTGTGTCGGGCAGGGGTACGCCTGTGGCCATATCGCATTACACATTAGAACAGGATGATACTGCTTGCTGCAAACCTTTATTGACTTTTTCACCGGCTTTATCCCCCCCTGGCTCACCTGCTTTTTCATTTCCGCTCTGCCGATTTTGGAACTGCGGGGAGGGCTCATCACCGCTTCTCTGTTGGGGGTGCCCTGGGTGCAGGCCACAGCCGCTTGCGTACTGGGCAACGTTCTGCCCATACCCTTTATTTTGCTGTTTGTCCGCAAGATTTTAAGCTGGATGGGCAAAACCAAAACCTTTGGCAAAATGGCCTCTCACTACGAGCAGGTCGCCCTGCGCAAAGGGCAGGAGCTGGTGGAAAAATACCCCAACCGCGTCATGTTCGGCTTATTTGTCTTTGTGGCCATTCCCCTGCCCATGACCGGCGCCTGGACCGGCTCCCTGATTGCCGCCTTTTTAGGGCTGCCCCCCAGACGTTCCTTTCTCTCCGTTTCCATGGGAGTGCTCTGCGCCGCCTGCATCATGTTGCTGCTGGCCTACGCCTTTCCTTCTCTCATGGGCTTTCATGTATAAGCGAGTACTTCTTCCTGCGGCTCCCCAGCCTTGCGGAAGGGAAAGGAAAATGATAGCGTGAAAAACATTCGAATCATCGGGGTGGACCCAGGTTACGCCATTGTGGGTTGGGGCGTGGTGGATTACAACGGCAACTCGTTTCGTGCGGTGGATTACGGCGCCATCCTCACCAAAGCCGGCCTGCCCTTTGAAGAGCGGCTGGAAATCATTTACCAGGAGTTTTCGGAAATACTGGATCGGTATCAGCCGGTATCCCTGGGGATGGAAAAACTCTACTTTGCCAAAAACAAAACCACCGGCGTGGACGTGGCCCAAGCCAGGGGAGT
>JAKPGH010000182.1 GCA_029550985.1 Bacillota bacterium | reverse complement strand
ACCCTAGTTGGCCCAATGATTACCTATCTTCTCCCCCTGCTCATCGGGTACACCGGCGGAAAGATGGTTCACGACACCCGGGGCGGGGTAGTGGGAGCAGTAGCTACGATGGGAGTTATAGTCGGTTCCGACATACCCATGTTCTTAGGTGCAATGGTGATGGGACCTTTGGGCGGTTATGTCATCAAAAAGTTCGACGAGGCGGTGCAGGACAAAATACCCGCCGGCTTTGAGATGCTCATCAACAACTTTTCTGCAGGAATCATAGGCATGCTGATCACCTTACTGGCTTACGTGGTTATAGGCCCCGTGGTCCTTGGCTTAAACAGGGTCTTAGCCGCAGCGGTGGAAGCCATAGTAAATGCGGGCCTCCTGCCCCTGGCATCTATCTTCATAGAACCGGCCAAGATACTGTTTTTAAATAACGCCATAAACCACGGCATATTGGGCCCCCTGGGCGTGGAGCAGGTAACGCAAATGGGCAAATCCATCTTCTTCCTGCTGGAGACAAATCCCGGTCCCGGCCTGGGCGTGCTTTTAGCATACTGGCTGGTGGGCAAGGGAATGGCCAAGGAGTCGGCGCCCGGTGCCATAATAATTCACTTTTTCGGCGGAATCCACGAGATCTACTTCCCCTACGTATTGATGAACCCCATACTGTTGCTGGCGGTAATCCTTGGCGGCGGGGCAGGCGTCTTTACCTTCGTGCTCCTGGGAGCGGGCCTTGTGGCAACTCCCTCGCCGGGCAGCATCTTTGCGGAACTGGCCATGACCCCGAAGGGCGGCTACTTCCCGGTGCTGGCAGGCATAGGCATATCTGCCGTAGTCTCATTCCTGGTGTCATCCCTGCTCCTGAAGCGCTTCGGCAGCTTTGAAGATGAGGGCATCCAAGATGCCCAACTGAGAGTGGATGAGCTCAAAGGCAGGAAGGCCTACAGCGCCATCTCCAAGGAGCAGGCCGTAAAGAAAATAGTCTTTGCCTGTGACGGGGGCATGGGCTCTTCTGCCATGGGCGCTTCCGTCCTCAGGAGGAAGATAAGGGAAGCCGGCCTTGACATTCAGGTCATCAACACGGCAATCAACGAAATACCCGGGGATGCTGATATAGTCATAGCCCACAGGGAGCTATCGGAAAGGGTTCGGGCCGCGTCGCCCGACTCCGAGCACATCTTCATAGAGGCCTTTGTGAACAACCCCATATACGATGAAATTGTAGAAAACTTGAAAAAGTGAGCAAATAATGGATAATAAGAGTAACAGCTTAGCTGTTACTCTACTTTTTTCGGGAGAAGGGATGGCCGTGGACTTTACTGATAGAGAGATTAAAATGCTAAGTATCCTGCTGGAAGGACCCAGCACCGCCGGGGAACTGGCAAGGCGCCTTGCTGTCAGCCGCCGGACCGTGCTCAGGGACAGCTCCTCCGTTTCCCGGAAGCTAAAGGCCTTTGGGCTTAGTCTTGAGAGCAAGGCCGGTGTGGGCATGTCACTCATGGGAGAGCGGCAAAACATCGAGAGGCTCAGGGAAAAGCTGGCATCGAATTATGTGGCCCCAAGGCTTTCCCCGAAAGAGCGGCAGCAGCTCATAATGCTCTCCCTGCTGGAGCACAAGGAGCCCCAAAAGCTCTTGAGCTTTGCCCTGCAGTACCAGGTAACTGAGGCTACAGTTAGCTATGACCTGGACGCCTGTGAACACATTTTCTCAAAGTACGGCCTGAAACTCATGCGCCGTCCGGGGGTGGGCGTGTGGGTGGAAGGGCCCGAAAAGGGCATACGGCAGCTGGTAACGGACCTTTTTTACAAAAACTTCGATGAAGGCCAGCTCATCAGCATCTTAAAGGACAAACTCCCGGCAAAACAAGATCAAGCAAGCGCTGCCTTTAGCATTTCCGATGAGGTCAAACATCGGCTGCTA
>JAKPGH010000173.1 GCA_029550985.1 Bacillota bacterium | reverse complement strand
ACCAGGGCGTCCACATCGAGTATGCCTCCCGGAGCTTCCACCCAGTTGTCCGGGCTATCCTGCTCCAGATGCTCCACCACCACATACGAAAATTCAGCTGCCTTATGCTGGACTACCGGCTGCAAACAACGGGCACAGGTGGCGTGCACGGCATACTCCGCTTTGAGCTCCACCAGGGTTTGTCCATGCTTGCGGCATGCAGTTCCCGATACCTTCACCGGTTCGGGAAAGGGTGCTTCTCCCCACCGGACCATATCGCTCAAATCCACGGTTCCGGCAAAGGGAACTGGCTGTTCCTCCGGGCCCAAGGCTAGAATATTAATACGCATGACCGGCTTCTCCCAAACGGCGCACAAGGCTTCATGCAGGCCCATCGCACAAACACGGTTCCTGCATGAAGCCGCATGGTTCTGAATTTTTCTGCCCGACTGGCAGAAACACAAAACATATTATACGCACTACTGCGCCTTTTGTCAAGATGAAAGCCGATGAACAGGCCATGGAAATAGCCGCGATTCTCGGATTCCATCCAAAACGATTGGCTTAATTATGGGCAGCACCGCGGCGGTTCTCCGCTGCAATGTGCAATGGGAAAGCAGATTATTCCATGGACTCCAGGAAATGGACAATATCGCCAACCGTCTTCATGTTCTCGATTTCTTCGTCGGGAACTTCGATGTCGAATTCTTCTTCCAGACGCATGACGATGTCCACCACGTCCAGAGAGTCGGCTCCCAAATCTTCCACAATGAAGCTGTCCATGGTAATGGACCCTTCATCCAGATCCAATTGGTCTGCCAAAATTTCTCTTACTTTCTCAAATACCACCTAAAAGCACCCTTTCGATTGATGAATCAGTGGTCTTCACTCTTGGAAGACTCCAATCTTACGAAACTTAATATACCTTGTTTGCAGTAATTTATCAATAGGTTTTGCAATTAATTTTGGAAGGATCTGACCCAGGTAGTTTCCAACGGCTTCCGCAGCCATTTGGGGGTTTTTGTGCGCCCCTCCGGGGGGTTCCGCAATCACGCCGTCGCACACACCCAGCTCCACCAGGTCCTTTGCGGTGATGCGGATGAGGTTGGCGGCCTCCTTCTCCCTGGAGGCGTCCTTCCACAGAATGCTGGCAAACCCTCTGGGAGAAATGACCGAGTAGACGGCGTTCTGCATCATGGCCAGATGGTCGCAGACCGCAAGCGCAAGTGCCCCGCCGCTGCCTCCCTCCCCCAAAACAATGGAGACCACGGGGACTTTTAACTGCATCATCTCCAGCAGATTTTTGGCGATGGCCTCGTGCTGGCCCCGCTCCTCCGCCTGGATGCCGCAAAAGGCGCCGGGGGTATCCACCAGGCAGACGACGGGGCGGCCGAATTTTTCCGCCTGCTTCATCAGCCGCAGGGCCTTGCGATATCCTTCGGGATGGGGCATGGCGAAGTTGCTCTTTTTGTTTTCCTCCAGGTTTCTGCCTTTCAGGTGGGCAATCACCGTCACCGGCCTGCGGTCGAACTTGGCGATGCCCCCCAGAATGGCGGCGTCGTCGCCGTAGCACCGGTCCCCGTGCAGCTCGATGAAATCCTCAAAAATCATGGGGATGTAATCGGCGGCGGTGGGCCGGTTTTTTTGGCGAATGATTTCAATGCACTCCCATGCCGTTGCCTGCTTGCTCAATCCCCTCCCTCCTCTCTGCGGTGCAGCCGCAGCAGTTTGCCAAGGGTGTCCCGCATTTGGGACCGCTCCACAATCCGGTCCACAAAACCGTGCTGCAGAAAAAACTCCGCCGACTGAAATTCGTCGGGAAGCCGCTGGCGGATGGTGTCCTCAATCACCCGCCTGCCGGCAAAGCCGATGAGCACCTTGGGCTCCGCCAGCACAATATCCCCCAGAGAGGCAAAGCTGGCGGCCACCCCTCCGGTGGTGGGGTCGGTGAGGACGCTGATATACAGCAGCCCTGCGGCGGAATGGTTGGCCACCGCCCCGGCGGTTTTGGCCATCTGCATAAGGGAGACAATCCCCTCCTGCATGCGGGCGCCTCCCGAAGCGGTAAAGAGTACCACCGGCAGTTTCTGTTCCTGGGCGTACTCAAAGGCTCTTGTGATTTTTTCCCCCACCACGCTGCCCATGGACGCCATCATAAAGTGGGAATCCATCACCCCGATGACGCAGCGCTCCCCCTGAATGGTGCAGGTTCCGGTGACGATGGCTTCGGCAAGGCCCGTTTCCTTTTGCAGCTTTGCGATTTTTTCCTCATATCCGGGGAACTGAATGGGGTTTAAACTTCGCAGGTTTCCGTCCAGCTCCACAAAGCTGTCCTCATCCACCGTGATTTCCAGCCGTTCGGAAGCCCGCAGGCGGGCGTGGTAGCCGCAGTGGGGGCAGACTTTCCCCACCTGCTCAAAATGGTCCATAAACTCCGCCTTCTGGCAGCGGGGGCATTTAAACATAATATCCCGGGGGATGGAGATGTGGGCGTCGGCGTCGGGGGTGTTGTTAACCGTCACCCGGGATTTGACTTTATGAAACAGCTCTTCCAGCAATCGCGTTCCCTCCTTGAAGCCAGCTTGTCAGGTCGCCGCCAAACGGTTGGGCTAGCAGGTTTGTGTTTCTTCCATCCACCGGCTCAAGGTTCCAATGTGGTAATCTCCGGCTTCAAATTCCGGGTTGCGCAGAATCCCCAGTTGAAAATCGATGTTGGTGTCCACGCCGTCCAC
>JAKPGH010000150.1 GCA_029550985.1 Bacillota bacterium | reverse complement strand
ATCCGCACCCTGCTGCTCACCTTCTTCTTCCGCTTTATGGCGCCTCTGATTAAGGCGGGGCATATTTATATCGCCCAGCCCCCTCTTTACCGGATTCAGAAAGGCAAAGAGGTCCGGTACGCCTACTCCGACCGGGAGCGGGACAAATACGTCAAAGAAATGAATCCGGACGGCACCGCCAAGCTGGAAATTCAGCGGTACAAGGGCCTTGGTGAAATGGACCCCGAACAGCTTTGGGAAACCACCATGAACCCCGAAAACCGGTTCCTGTTGCAGGTGACCCTGTCGGATGCCGCCGCGGCGGACGAAATCTTCACCATTCTGATGGGCGACAAAGTGCAGCCCCGCCGGGAGTTTATCGAGCAAAACGCCAGATACGTCAAAAATCTGGATATTTAACGTTATAGGAACGTGTGGAACGGATTCCGCACAAAATCAGGAATTTCAAGCCTGCGCTCTGTGCGCAAAAGGTGGTTAGAAAATGAAGGAATTGGAAAACGAGCGCATTATTCAGGTAGACATCGAAGATGAAATGAAGCGGTCCTTTTTGGACTACTCCATGTCGGTGATTGTCAGCCGTGCTTTGCCCGACGTGCGGGACGGTTTAAAGCCCGTGCACCGGCGGATTCTCTACACCATGTACGAGGACGGCTTTACCCCCGACAAGCCTTACCGGAAATGCGCTACCACGGTGGGCGACGTGCTGGGTCGCTACCATCCCCACGGAGACGCTTCCGTTTACGACGCCTTGGTGCGTTTGGCCCAGGATTTTTCCCTGCGCTATCCCCTGGTGGAAGGGCACGGAAACTTCGGCTCCATCGACGGAGACCCCCCTGCCGCCTACCGTTACACCGAAGCCAGAATGAGCAAAATATCGGTGCACATGCTCACCGATATCGATAAAGAGACGGTGGACTTTGTCCCCAACTACGACGACCATCGCAAGGAGCCTACCGTTCTTCCCTCCCGCTTCCCCAACCTGCTGGTCAACGGCAGCATGGGCATTGCGGTGGGTATGGCGACCAACATCCCGCCCCACAACCTGGGAGAGGTCATCGACGGCGTCAACTGCCTCATCGACAACCCCGACGCCACCCTGGACGAGCTGATGCAGCACATCAAGGGGCCCGACTTCCCCACCGGCGGCATCATTATGGGCCGGGCGGGCATCCGCAGCGCCTACGCCACCGGCCGGGGCAAAATTATCATCCGGGGCCGTGCCGAAATTCGGGAAGGCAAACACGGCCGGATGCAAATTGTCATCACCGAGCTGCCCTACGGCGTCAACAAGGCAAGGCTCATCGAGCACATTGCCAATCTGGTCAAAGAAAAGCGGATTGACACCATTTCCAACATTGCCGACCACTCCGACCGGGAGGGTATGGAAATCGTCATCGACCTTAAACGGGAGGCAAACCCCCAGGTCACCCTGAACCAGCTGTACTCCTTTACCCAGCTTCAGTCCAGCGAAGGCGTCATCATGCTGGCGCTGCACAACGGCGTGCCCAAAGTGATGACCCTCAAGGAAATGCTGACCCACTACATCGACTTCCAGTGCGAGGTCATCCGCCGCAGGACCCAGTACGACCTGCGCAAGGCAAAGGAGCGGGCCCATATTCTGGAAGGCCTGCTGGTGGCCCAGGACAACATCGACGAAGTGGTCGACATCTTCAAAACCTCCAAAAGCATCCCCCACGCCAAGGAACGGTTGATTGAGCGGTTTGGCCTGACCGACGAGCAGGCCACCGCCATCGCCCAGATGACCATCGGCAGGTTGACCGGCCTGGAGCGGGAAAAGCTGGAAAACGAGCTGGCGGAGCTGCGGGTCAAAATCGCCGAGTACGAGGCCATTTTGGCCGACCATCACAGGATGCTGGAGCAGCTCAAGGCAGAGCTCAACGAAATCCGAAAGAAATACGCCGACCCTCGCCGCACCGAAATTCAAACGGTGAGCGGCGAAATGGATGTGGAGGACCTCATCCCGGTGGAGGACCGGGTCATTACCCTGACCCATTTCGGATATCTCAAGTCCCAGAGCGTGGACACCTACAAAACCCAGCACCGGGGCGGCCGGGGCATTTCCGGCATGCAGCAGCGGGAGGAGGACTTTGTCCAGGAGCTGTTCATCGCCTCCAGCCACGACTATATCATGTTCTTTACCAACCACGGCCGCTGCTACCGCCTGAAGACCTACGAAATCGGTGACAGCAGCCGGGCCTCCAAGGGCATCAACGTGGTCAACCTTCTCCCCATTGAGTCGGATGAGAAGATTACCGCCATGATTAAGATGAGCCGGTTTGACGAGGATTTGTATCTGGTGATGATGACCAAAAACGGCATCATCAAACGCACCCACCTCAGCCAGTACCGGAACGTCCGCCGCAGCGGGTTGATTGCCATCAGCCTGGACGAGGGCGACGAGCTTTGCGGCGTCCGCCTGACCAACGGCAACAACGAGCTTCTGGTGGCCACCCGGGAAGGTTACGCGATTCGCTTTAAAGAAACTGACGCCCGAGCCATGGGACGCAACGCCAGGGGCGTTAAAGCCATCACCCTGGAGGGTGACGACGAGGTGGTGGATTTTGCCCGGATTCGCAACGACGGCTCCTTGGTCCTCACCGTTTCGGAGGATGGCAAGGGACGGCGAACCGACGTTTCCGAGT
>JAKPGH010000106.1 GCA_029550985.1 Bacillota bacterium | reverse complement strand
GTTGAAAAAGAAAAAAGCAGCCTATACAAAAGCAAGGCCACTATTTTGTGCAATAAACAAACAAAAGTCAATATCTTTTTACAAAAAGATATTGACATATCAGTATTGTTGTAATATAATGTTATATTGTATCAAAACGGCCATTTTTCTTACCTATTTCAGTATTATAGCATACGGTTATATCGATTGCAACCCCTATTTTTGATGGGAAGCCACAAAATGGGAGATGATAGTTGTTGTCCGTTTGTTCATAACATAAAAACTGAGCGATACCCGATTAGGGCGGATATCTGCAAGAACACAGCGCCGTAAGTGCTTCGATTATCTCGCTGCGCATAGATTCAGAAATGGAGAGGATAAGCCTATGGTAAAAGTAAAGCCGGTGCAACTGGGAAAGAATGTCCGGATGAGCTTCGCGAGAATCAACGAGGTTTTGGAGATGCCCAACCTCATTGAGGTGCAGAAGAACTCCTATCGCTGGTTCCTTGAGGAAGGGCTCAAGGAGGTGTTCCGAGACGTTTCATCCATTACGGACTACCAGGGCAATCTGGTTTTAGATTTCATCGATTATCGTATGGATAAAGAGCCTAAATATTCCATCGAAGAATGCAAGGAGCGGGATACCACATATGCAGCGCCGCTGCGGGTACGAGCTAGCCTTTATAATAAAGAAACCGGAGAAGTAAAGGAACAGGATATCTTCCTGGGAGATTTCCCGCTGATGACCGACAGCGGAACCTTTATCATCAACGGTGCCGAGCGCGTAATTGTCTCCCAGCTGGTACGTTCCCCCGGAGTTTACTATGCTGTTTCCCGGGACAAGTCCGGTAAAGCGCTGTATGCTTCCACCATCATCCCCAACCGGGGTGCATGGTTGGAATATGAGACCGATTCCAACGATGTCGTTTACGTCCGCATCGATAAAAACCGCAAACTGCCTGTCACCACTTTTGTGCGTGCTTTGGGCCTTTCCAGCAATGAGATGATTGAGGAATTCTTCGGAGAAGACCTCCTTCTCAAAGCTACCCTGGAAAAGGACCCCACCCGCAACACCGAGGAAGGGCTTCTGGAAGTTTACCGCAAGCTGCGCCCCGGCGAGCCCCCGACGGTGGACAGCGCCCAATCTCATCTCCACAACCTGTTCTTTGACCCCCGCCGCTACGATTTGAGCCGGGTGGGACGCTATAAATACAATAAGAAGCTGGCCATTGCGGACCGGCTGGTTGGTCATGTCCTGGCGAGACCGGTGATCGCCCCCCTGACCGGAGAGGTGCTGGCCGAACCCGGACAGGCATTGACAAGACCTCAGGCCGAAGCCATTGAGCGGGCTGGCGTTGACTGCGTCTATTTGAAAATTGGAGAGTCCGAAGTCAAAGTTATTTCCAACGGCATGGTAAATATCCATGACTTTGTCAACTTTGACTGCACCGAGCTGGGAATCAACGAAAAGGTGCGCTTTGCGGTGCTCCGGGAAATTTTGGAGACCGCCAAAGACGAAGACCAGCTTCGCGAAATGATTCGGGAGCGGAAGGAAGACCTGATTCCCAAGAACATTATAAAGGACGATATCTTTGCTTCCATCAACTACCTGTTGGGTCTGAGCAAAGGAATCGGCCACACCGACGATATCGACCATTTGGGCAACCGCCGAATTCGCTCGGTGGGGGAACTGCTGCAGAACCAGTTCCGCATCGGTTTTTCCCGGATGGAGCGGGTCATTCGGGAGCGGATGACCACCCAGAGCCAGGATATGGATATGATGACTCCTCAGGCTCTCATCAACATCCGACCTGTGATGGCAGCTATCAAGGAATTCTTTGGCTCCTCTCCCTTGAGCCAGTTCATGGACCAAACCAACCCGCTGGCCGAGCTGACCCACAAGCGCCGCCTTTCCGCTCTAGGTCCCGGAGGCTTGAGCCGTGACCGCGCATCCTTCGAGGTCCGCGACGTTCACTACAGCCACTACGGCCGGATGTGCCCCATCGAGACGCCGGAAGGTCCCAACATCGGTTTGATTTCCTACCTTGCCACCTTTGCCCGCATCAACGAGTACGGCTTTATTGAAGCCCCTTACCGCAAGGTGGATAAGGAAACCGGCAGAGTGTTGGACGAAGTGGTCTACATGACCGCCGACGAAGAAGACAACTATATTATCGCCCAGGCCAACGAGCCTTTGGACGAAGAGGGCCACTTTGTTGACAAGCGGGTTACCGTTCGCTATCGGGACTCCATTTTGGAGGTTCCTGTCGAGCGGGTGGACTTTATGGATGTATCCCCCAAGATGGTGGTTTCCGTTGCCACCGCCATGATTCCTTTCCTGGAAAACGACGACGCCAACCGCGCCCTGATGGGTTCCAACATGCAGCGTCAGGCAGTACCGCTTCTGCGGCCGGAAAGCCCCGTCGTCGGCACCGGAATGGAGTATAAGGCCGCCCGGGACTCCGGCGTGGTGGTC
>JAKPGH010000091.1 GCA_029550985.1 Bacillota bacterium | reverse complement strand
ATTTGGAGCCCACCTTAAGCAACCACCGGGATTACAGCGCCCACCCCGCCTACTCCAAGCTCTTTGTTTCGGCCAAATACGACGAGGAGGCAAGGACCCTTACCTTCCTGCGCCGGGACAAGGACGGCACCCGCTCCGTCTACCTGACGGTGGGGCTGCTGCAGCAGTCCACGGAATTTGCCTTTGAAACCCACCGGGAGGCGCTGATGCCGGCGCCCGGTGGCTTTGAGCACCTCAAGCACTTTTATAAAAAGAAGCTGTCCAGCAGTAGCGCCAACAGCGAGCTGGGAATTCCCGACGCCTGCTGCGCCCTGCAGCTGGACCTCCACATCCCGGCGGGGGGGCAGCAGCAAGTCACCTTGCTGCTCTGCGCTTCCCGCACCGAGGCCGAGGGGGTCAACTCCATCATCGCCATGCGCAAGCAGGGCCTACTGGACGAAAAAACCGCCGCCACCTCCCCTCTGCTGGGAGATTCCCTGGAGGGAAGGCTGGGCAGCGGCATTCTGGGGCAGATTCTCTTTCCACAGCGCAACAACCAGCAGGCAAAGCTGCGCAACCAGCTGGGGCAGAGCGGCCTTTGGCCGGCGGGCATTTCGGGGGATTACCCCATCGCCCTGTTCCGGCTGGAGGAAGGCGACGGGCAGGAAATACCCCCCGGCCTGGAAACTCCCGGAGAGCCCGATTCCCGGCTGCAGGATAGCTTGGACGCCCGCCTCGCCGCTCTGGACAGCTATCTTATGCTCCACGCCAGCCTGCGCAGCGTGGGGGTGATTTTCGATTTGGTCATCCTCTACGACAAATCCGACACCCGCCAGGAGCTGGAGGAGAGGGTGCGGAAAAACAGCGTCCAGGGGATTTTGGGCAGCCGGGGCGGCGTTTTTCTGCTTCACACGCCGGTGACCACCCCCGAGCTTCTCACCCTGCTGGACGCGGTGGCCCGCCATGTGTTCCCAGCAGAACCCGTCCTGGACGGGGAGAAGCCTTTCCTCCCGGCGGAGGTGCTCCCACTGGCGCCCCACCCGCTGCCGGAGCATCCCCAGCTTGCGGTTCACGGAGGCGTGTTTGCCGACGGCCGCTTCTATGTAGACAAAACCTCCCCCCTGCCCTGGAGCCACATTCTCTCCAACTCCACCTTTGGAACCTTGGTTTCGGACAACGCGCTGGGGTACACCTGGGCCTTTAACGCCCGCGAAAACAAGCTGACCCCCTGGTACAACGACATCGCTACCGACAACACCGGCGAGATGCTGCTGCTCTCCCAGGGCGGTCGAATCTACAACCTGACCCAGGGGGCCAGAGCATCCTTTTCTCCCCAGGACGCCCGGTGGCAGGGGCGCAACTCCACCATCGAGAGCACGGTGGAGGTGACGGTGCCGGAGAAAGGGCTGGTCAAGCAAATCAAAGTCACCCTGCAAAACCGCATTGACATGCCCCAAAAACTGCGCCTTGCCTACTACACCGAGCCGGTGCTGGGGGTGGATCGGGACAGCTGCGGCTCCATTGCCGCCAGGGAGGAGCGGGGGGTTCTGCTGCTGCGCAATGTCTGGAACACCATCGTGCCCTGCTGGATGGCGCTGGCGGCTCCGGGGCAGAAGGTGCGGTACACCACCAGGCGGTCCGCCTTTCTGGCGGGGGACTGGAGCGGGGAGGAGACGGGGCCCCAGGCGGACCCCTGCGCCGCCGCCATTGTCAGCCTGGAGCTGGCGGGGCGGGAGGAGATAACCGTCACCTTTCTGCTGGCCTGCGGCAGAACCAAAGAAAGCGCCATCGCCATGACAGTCCTGCCTTTGAAGGATAGCTACCGCTCCAAACATTCCCTGGAGCTTCGCAGCGAATTTCCGGCGCTGGACTGCTTTGTCAACGGATTTTTGCCCCATCAGATTCTGGCCTGCCGTATCCGGGGCCGCACCGCCTTTTATCAGTGCGGCGGCGCCTACGGTTTCCGGGACCAGCTTCAGGACGCCATGGCCTATCAGCTTCTGGACCCGGAAGTTTTGCGCCGGCAGATTCTTCGCTGCTGCGCCGTCCAGTTTGAGGAGGGGGATGTCCTCCACTGGTGGCATCCCCTTCCTCGGCTCAAACACGGAAACGGCGGCCTGAGAGGGGTGCGCACCCGCTTTTCCGATGATTTGCTCTGGCTTCCCCTGGCGGTGGCGGAATATGTGGAAAAAACCGGGGACGAGGCACTGCTGGATGTGGAGGTCCACTACCTTTCGGCGCCGGAGCTTGCTCCGGGCCAGCAGGAGCATTACCTTTCCCCCAGGCGCTCCGTCCTGCGGGAAAGCGTCTTTGCCCACTGCATCAAAGCCCTGGAGCGGGGACACAATTTAGGGGAAAACGGTTTGCCCCTCATCGGCTGCGGAGACTGGAACGACGGCTTTTCCATGGTGGGGGCCAAGGGAAAGGGCCGCAGCGTGTGGCTGGCGCTGTTTTTAATTCTGGTGATGGAAAAGTTTGCTCCCCTTTGCCGTCAAAAAGGGCGGGAGGACCTGGAAGCCCTCTACCGGGAACGGGCGGAGGCCCTGCGCTGCGCCGTGGAGGAGCACTGCTGGGACGGTGAGTGGTATGTCCGGGCCTTTTACGACAACGGCGAGCCCATGGGCAGCCGCAACAACCAGGAGTGTTCCATCGATTTGCTGCCCCAGAGCTTTGCGGTGGCGGCAAAACTTCCCAACCGGGAGCGAATCGCCCAGGGGCTGAGGGCGGCGTGGGAGCGTTTGGTGGACCCCAAGCTGCGGCTGGTGCGCCTGTTTGCCGAGGCGTTCCGCCATTCGGAGCAGCAGCCCGGCTATATCAAGGCCTATCCCCGGGGCATTCGGGAAAACGGCGGCCAGTACACCCACTCGGCGGTGTGGTTTGCCCTGGCTCTCCTCCACTTTGGCCGCCGGGAGGAAGGCTGGCAGGTCCTTGAAATGCTCAACCCCGTGGACCGTTCCGGCTATCGGAATTTGGCGGAAATCTACAAGCTGGAGCCATATTATATTGCCGCCGACATCTACACCAACCCTGCGGTGCCCGGACGAGGCGGCTGGAGCATCTACACCGGGGCGGCGGCATGGTACTTCCGGGTGATTTTCGAGGAGCTGCTGGGCTTGACCCTGCGGGGAGACCATCTCTCTGTCGCGCCCCGCCTGTCCTCCGCCTGGAACCGGGCGGAACTTTCGGCCCAAATTCGGGGAACCAGGCTCACCCTCCGCTATGAGCGGGGAGAGAACCCCGGCCTTTATGTGGACGGCCAAAAGGTGGAAAAAATTCCGTTGGACGGAGGGGAATACACTGTTCGAGTGGTGTTTGTGTAAAAAGTCTGGCAAACCTTTCCTCCCTGTGCTATAATCAAATTTTATAAGGAGTGAGCATATGAGCCAGACATGTGTCCGCACATCGATTGGGACGGGGATTCACCTGACCACCATCTCCGACCCCAAATTCAAACACAATCTGCTTTCCATCAACTTTGTCCTTCCGCTGGACCGGGACCGCGCCTCGGACAACGCGGTGGTTCCCCATATTTTGCGGATGGGTTGCCGGAGTTTTCCGGATATCACCTCCCTCAACACCAGGCTGCAGGAACTGTACGGCGCCAACTTGGACGCCAGCGTCTACAAGTTTGGGGGATACCAGGTGCTGGAGCTTTCCATCCGTGGGGTGGACAACCGTTACGCCCTGGAGAAGGAGGACATCACCGCCCAGTGCGCCCGGCTGCTGGCCCAGATTGCCCTTGACCCCAAGCTGGACGGCAACGGGCTGTTTTACGAAACCGACACCGCCCTGCAGCGCCGGTTTATTCAGGACGCCATCGAGGCGGAAATCAACGAAAAGCGCAGCTACGCCATCTCCCAATGCCTGCAAACCATGTGTCAGGGAGAGCCGGTTGCGGTGAAAACCTACGGATACCCCGAAACCGCAGCCGCCATCACGCCGGCTTCCGCCACCGCCGCCTACCGCAACATGTTAAAGAACGCTCCCATTGAAATTGTCTTTACCGGAGCGGGAGACGCCCAGGCGGCGGGAAAGATTCTGGCGGACGCCTTTGCCGGGCTGGAGCGCACCCCCTTTGCGTACCAGCCGGTGAAGTTGGGGCCCGCCCCCGCCTCGGTGCGGGAAAAAACCGAAGAGATGGAGATAGCCCAGGGCAAGCTGGTGCTGGGCCTGCGCTGCCAGGGGTTGGAAACTCCACGGCAGATAGGGGCGGCGCGCCTCTTTTCCGCCCTGTACGGCGGCACGCCTTTTTCCAAGCTCTTCCGCAACGTGCGGGAAAAGCTCAGTCTGTGCTATTACTGCGCCTCCCGGTTTGATTCCGCCACCCATTTGATGCTGGTGGACAGCGGCATCGAAATGTGCAACAAACAGAAGGCCCAGGACGAGATTCTCCACCAGCTGGAGTGCGTAAAGAACGGCGACTTTACAGACCAGGAGATTGCCGAAACCAAGCTGCTGATGCGCAGTTCCCTTATCACCACCACCGATTCCCCCTCCGCCACCGAGGGCTGGTACATGGCCCAGATTTTGCGGGGGCAGATGGTGTCTCCCCAGGAGGACGCCGACCTGCTGGACACCATCACCCGGGAGGAAATTATCCAGGCCGCCAACGCGGCCCGGCTGGACACCATTTACTTCCTGAAAGGAAAGGAGGAGGCGCAATGAAGGAAGTCATTCGCTCGCAGCGCCTGGGGGAGCAGTACCAAAAAATCCTGCACCCTTCGGGGCTGACCATTCTGCTCTACCCTATGGAGGGCTTTAAAAGCGCCTACGCCCTTTTTGCCACCAATTACGGCTCGGTGGACGCGTCCTTCAAGACCGACAAGGACGAGGATTTCGTTACGGTGCCGGCGGGCATCGCCCACTTCTTGGAGCACAAGCTGTTCGAAAGCGAGGACGGCGACGCCTTTGAGCGGTATGCCAAAACCGGAGCCAACGCCAACGCCTTCACCTCCTTTGACAAAACCGCCTACCTCTTTTCCTGCACCGACCACTTTAAGGAAAGCATTGAAATTTTGCTGGACTTTGTCACCCACCCCTACTTCACCCCCCAGACGGTGAAAAAGGAGCAGGGTATCATCGGGCAGGAAATCCGCATGTACGACGACAACCCCGACTGGCGGGTGTACTTTAACCTGCTGGGGGCGCTGTACCATGTCAACCCGGTGCGGATTGACATTGCCGGCACGGTGGAGTCCATCGCCCAAATCGACGCCGATTTGCTCTACCGCTGCTATCACACCTTCTACAACCTCCACAACATGACCTTGGCGGTGGCGGGCAACTTTGACCCCGACGTGGTACTGGATGCCGCCGACCGGATTTTGAAGCCCGCTCCCAAGCAGGAGCTGACGCGCAAGGTGGCCGACGAGCCGGACACCGTCCGCACCACCCTGGTGGAGCAGACGCTGCCGGTGGCCATTCCCCTCTTCCAAATCGGGTTTAAGGGGAAGGCCGGAAAGACCGAGCGGGAAAACCTCTGGGGCAAAACTGCCGACGAAGTGCTGCTGGAAATCATCGCCGGCGATTCCACCCCCCTCTACCGCCGGCTGCTGGAGGCGGAGCTCATCAACCAGACCTTTGAAGGGGAGGCCATGGCCAACCGGGATTATTCCCTCACCTTCTATTCCGGCGAGTCCCGGGACCCCAAGCGGGTGCGGGACGAAATCGCCACCGAAATTCTTCGCCTGCGCAGCGAGGGAATCGACCCGCAGCTCTTTGACCGGGTGAAGAAGGCGGTTTACGGCCGCTACCTGGGGGCATACGGCAGGCCGGAGGCTCTGGCGGGGCTGATGGTGACTGCCCAGTTCGCCGACGTAGACGCCTACGAAATTTTGGAGATGCTGGCTTCCCTGACTTTGGAGCAGCTCAACCAGCGCCTGCCGGTCAGCTTTGACGTGGAGCGCTGCGCCCTTTCCATCGTTCGCAGCTGACCGTCCGCCTGGACGAAAAGGAGGAGATTCTATGGTTGAACTGGTGAAGTTTCCGGGGCTGGGGTTTGCCGTTGAGCTGAACCGGGTGGCCTTTACCGTATTGGGCAGGCCCATCTATTGGTATGGCATTTTGTTTGGAGTCAGCTTCATCGCGGTATCGCTGTATATCATCAGGAGGGTAAAGGAATTTGGGCTGGACGCCGACCGAATGATTGACGTGCTGTTGGGTACGATCATCGGGGGTTTGGTCGGCGCCCGGGCCTACTACGTTGCGTTTTCATGGGATACATACCGGGGGGATCTCATGAAAATCATCAACGTGCGGGAAGGTGGCCTTGCCCTGTATGGAGGCGTCATCGGCGCCGCCCTGGCGGGGTATCTCATGTGCCGCCTGCGCAAGGTGAAGTTTATCCCCCTGTGCGATTTGTTCTTCAGCGCCCTGCCCCTGGGTCAGGCCATCGGGCGCTGGGGCAACTTTGTCAACGTGGAGGCCTACGGCTGCAACACCACCGCTCCCTGGGGAATGACCAGCGACTCCATTGTCCGCTATCTGGAATGGAAAAAGGACGAGCTGGCCGCCGTCGGTGTCACGGTGGACCCCACCATGCCGGTTCACCCCACCTTCTTCTATGAATCGGTCTGGTGCCTGGTTGGCTTTATCCTGCTGGCCTTATTTACCAAGCGCCGCCGGTACGACGGGCAGCTCACCCTGCTTTACCTGAGCTGGTACGGGCTGGGCCGCTTCTTCATCGAGGGGCTGCGCACCGACTCTCTCATGTTGGGTTCGGTGCGGGTGTCTCAGGCCTTAGCCGCCCTTTGCGTGATTGTTTCGGTGTCCCTTTTGGCTTACTTCCACCGAAAAATCAAAAAGGCCGACGACCCTGAGTTTATGAAGCTCTATGTCAACACCGAGGAAGGGCAGGCGATTCTGGCCGGCACCTTCTACAAAAAGGATAAGGGACAGGAGGCCCACCAACCCGCCGAAGCGGAAACCCCATCCGAGGAAGTTGCACCGGAAACCCCTCCGGCCGAGGAAACTGCCGCCGAACAGGAAGCGCCTTCGGAAGATTTGCCGGCTGCCGAGGGCGAATCCTCTGACCCGTCCGATGCCGACAAAGACGCGGAACATGGGGAACCGAAGGGCTAAAATGCCTAAGCAATCTGAAAGCGCTCGCGTTTTTTCTGCCAAAGAAATGTAAATCTCCGCGCTTTCGTTGACTTTTTTGCTTGAATCCCATATACTATTATTCGTTGTAAATAAAAGCCCCCCTGTCCCACCAACAGGTGCAGCGGGGGCTTAAAAGGGTGTTTGGGGGCTTTGCTTCCAGCTCCCGCAGAGACGGAGGACAACATATGAGAAAAGTGGGAAAACCAGTTTTTTTCGTTGTTGTGTCGTTGATTGCCTTGTTGACCATTCTGAGCTTTGTGGGAATTCACTGGCAGTACGGCGATATCACAACGACCTACATCAAGGGGGCCAAGGATATCCGCTGGGGCATTGATATCCGCGGCGGTGTAGACGTCACCTTCTCTCCGCCGGAAGGGTACGATGCTTCTCCCGAGGACATCAGCAAAGCGCAGGCGATTATCGAAACCCGCCTGATCAACCTGAACATCACCGACTATGAAATCTACCCCGACAGGGAGCGGGATAGAATTATCGTCCGGTTCCCCTGGAAGTCCGGCGAAGCGGATTTCAACCCCGAGAAGGCCATTCAGGAGCTGGGCGAAACCGCCATGCTCACCTTCCGGGAAGGGGCCGAGGTGGATGCAAACGGCAAGCCCACCGGTGTGACCGAAAACATCATCCTCACCGGCAACGACGTGGAAAGCGCCGAATATGTCTACGGAACCCTGACGGAAAACGGAGCGCCCCAGCACTTTGTTTCCCTAAAGTTTAAGGATTCCGGCAAACAGGCCTTTGCCGACGCCACCGAACGGCTGATGGGCTCTCAGATTTCCATCTGGATGGACGACGAGATGATTTCCGCCCCTCGGGTCAACGCCCACATCACCGACGGACAAGCCGTCATCGAAGGGCAGTTTACCGCAACTTCCGCCGCCGAGCTGGCACGGAAGATTCAGGGCGGCGCCCTGCCCTTCAAACTGATCACCGAAAACTACAGCACCATCTCCCCCTCTTTGGGTGAAGGCGCCAAAAACGCCATGGTGCTGGCCGGTGTGCTGGCCTATCTGGCAGTTTGCGCCTTTATGATTTGGAAGTACCGGGTGCCCGGCGTGGTAGCCTCCATTGGTCTGGCGGGCCAGGTGGGATTGATGGTTGCCACCATCACCGGATTCTTTGGCTTCGTTCCCTCCTTTACCCTGACTCTGCCGGGTATTGCGGGTATTATCCTTTCCATCGGCTTTGGTGTGGACGCCAGCGTCATCACCGCCGAGCGGATTAAAGAGGAAATGGCCATTGGCAAAACCATCGACGGCGCCATTGTGGCCGGATACAGCCGTGCGTTTACCGCCATTTTCGACGGCAACATCACCGTCATCATTGTATCCATTATTTTGATGGGATCCTTTGGCCCGCCTAACAGTCTACTTGCAAAAGCTTTAAAGCCTGTCTTCTTTATGTTTGGGCCTACCACGGCCGGAGCCATCTATTCCTTTGGTTACACTCTGCTGGTGGGTGTGGTGGCAAACTTCGTCATGGGTATTTTTGCCGCCCGGTTGATGCTGCGCTCTCTCTGCCGGTTCCGCCCCTTCCGCAAGGCTTGGCTGTATGGAGGTGAAAAGTGATGAAAAACATTCCGTTCATGGGACTTTCCAAACGCTTTTTCACCATTTCACTGGTCATTATCGCAGTGATTTTGCTGGCATCTCTGGTGCTGGGGGTGGAGATGGACGTTCAATTCAAGGGAGGTTCCATCATCAGCTATTCCTACGAAGGAGACGTGGACAAAGACGCCTTTGCCGGCGCCGCACGGGAATTGACCGGAGCCAATCTTTCCATTCAGGCCAGCACCGACATTGCCACCGGGCGGAACACCATGGTTCTCACCATGCCGGGCACCCAGAGCCTGACCGGCGAGCAGATGGCCGCCGTCACCGAGGGCTTGCGGGAACGTTTCCCCGACAACAACATCAACACCCTTTCCATCAACAATGTCAGCGCCACCATGGGCGCCGAGTTTTTGGCCAAATGCTTGACCGCCGTTGCCGTTGCCTCCCTGCTGATGGTGATTTATGTGGCCTTCCGGTTCCGCCGCATTGGCGGCTGGTCGGCCGGCGTCATGGGTGTGGTTGCCCTGATTCACGACGTTATTGTGGTGTACGGTGTGTTTGTGCTTCTGCGCATTCCCCTCAACGGAAACTTTATTGCGGTGGTGCTCACCATTTTGGGCTACTCCCTCAACGACACCATCGTGATTTATGACCGCATCCGGGAAAATAAAAAGCTGCTGGGGGACAAAATGTCCCTGTCGGATTTGGTGGATCTATCCATCAACCAGAGCTTCCGCCGCACTTTGAACACCACCATTACCACGGTTCTTGCCATGGTGGTGGTCACCGTGGTTGCGTTCCTCTACAACGTAGAGAGCATTATCACCTTCTCCGGCCCCATGATTCTGGGTCTTGTTTCCGGTGTCTACTCCTCCATCTGCATTGCCGGACCCCTTTGGGTGCGGTGGCGCAACTACCGGGACGCCAAAGCATAAGCGGTTCCATCGAAAAGCAAACGCCCGCGGATTTTCCGCGGGCGTTTTTGCATGCAAATCAAGGCGCCCCGCCGATTCCCAAGGAACCCGCAGGGCGCCAACATAAGGAGGATTTTGCGCCTTACGCCAAAGCCTCGACGGTCTTTTTCAGGGTATCCATATCCTCCACCTGAAAGACCGCAAGGCTGCGGCAATTTTTTTTGGCCAAAGCGGAGGCGGTACGTTTGGGGCCAAATTCCACGCAGCACTCCACCCCGTCCGCCGCCATGGCGGCAATCTGGCGGGAAAACAGGACTGGACTTACCATATGTTGGGCAAAATATTGGGGGAAGTTTTCCGGCGCCAGCTTTTCCCCCGTCAGGTTGGAGTAAAAATCCCACTGGGGCGGCGCGTAGGCGATGTCCTGCACCAGCAATTTGAACTGAAAAGCCGCCTGCTCCATCATGGGGGTGTGGAAGGCACTGCTCACCCCAAGGCGGGAGGTTTTGGCTCCCGCTTCTTCCAGTTCCCGGGCGGCGGCAAGGCAGTTTACGGCATCCCCCGAAATCACCGTCTGGCCGGGATGATTGTAGTTGACCGCCCAAACGTTGGGATAACGGGCGCAGACCTCCTCCACCGTTTGAGGGTCGCTGCCCAAAATGGCGACCATGGCTCCCGGCGCGGTGTTGGCCGCCTCCTCCATCACCCTGGCCCGGGCGGCAATAATGCGAAAGCCGTCCTCCATGGAAAAGCAGCCGGCACAGCACAGGGCGGCGTACTCCCCTAAAGAGTGTCCGGCGGTGGCGTCGGGCAACGGGAGGTGGTCCCGGGCGGCGGCAAAGGCGGCAAGGGAGTGGGTGAAGATGACCGGCTGGGCCAGGCGGGTTTGGGCCAGCTCCTCCTCGGAGCATTCCTCCGAAGCCTTCGCCACGTCAAACCCCAAAATGTCCCCGGCGCACTCGTAGACTAAGCGGGCGGCGTAACTTTCTTGCCGCAGGCTCTTTCCCATGCCGGGATACTGCGAACCTTGACCTCCAAATAAAGCGGCGATTTTCAATCCGGCAACCCCTTTCGCATATTTTTCCAAAAATCGCTCTTGACAAATCCGCCGACAGCGGATATTCTAAAAACTAACAACTGTTACATTTAACAACTGTTACATTTTTGACTTTATTATAGCGCAGGAAAACAAATTTGTACAGAGGCGGGTGTGAATTTTTTTGGGTATTACGATTTTGGGAACCGGCCGTTATCTGCCGGACTATGTTGCCTCCAATCAGGAATACGAAACCTTTCTGGACACCTCCGACGAGTGGATTGTCACCCGCACCGGCATGAGGGAGCGGCGGATTGCGCTGGACACCCCCGTCTGGAAAATGGGGGAACTGGCGGCCCGGCAAGCTCTGGAAGCGGCCGGCGTCACCCCCGATGAAATTGACCTCATCCTCTGCACCACGGTGACGGCGGATTACCGCTATCCCAGCGCGGCCTGCCTGATACAGGGAGGGCTGGGGGCAGGTCGCGCCTTTGCCATGGACGTGGCGGCCGCCTGCACCGGTTCGGTTTACGCCCTGGACTTGGCGCGGCGGTATCTGGAAACAGGAGATGTGGACACCGTTTTGCTGGTCAGCACCGAAGCTCTTTCCCAGGCCACCGACTACACCGACCGGGGCGCCGCCATCTTGTTTGGAGACGGCGCGGCGGCGGCGGTTCTGCAAAAGGGAGAAGGGCTGTTTGCCTCAGCTCTGTTCAGCGAACCCGACCTCAATCGGCACCTCTACTGCCCCCTTCCCCGGCAGGCCCTTCCCTTTGGCGGGGGCATTCCGGCAAGGGAGGAAAAGGCTCTGACATTTATGAACGGCCGGGAGGTTTACAAGTTTGCGGTGCGGGTCATGCCCGCCGCCGCCCGGGCTGCCTGCGAAAAGGCGGGAATTGCCGTGGAGGAGCTGGACCTTATCATCCCCCACCAGGCCAACCTGCGGATAATCGAAACGGCGGCCAAAGCGTTACAAATCCCTATGGAGAAAATCTGCGTCAACATTCAAAAATATGGCAATACTTCCAGTGCCAGTATTATGCTCTGCCTGGACGAAGTCATTCGGGAAGGGCGCATCGCCCCCAAAGACCAAATCTGTTTGGTGGGATTCGGGGCGGGGTTTACCTACGGCGCCGTGGTGCTGGAGTATCAAAACAAGCCATAAACACTACCAGGAATAGGCGGAATGTGTTATGAAGACAAGAATTACGCAACTGTTGGGAATTCAGGCCCCCATTTTGCAGGGGGGAATGGCGTGGGTGGCCAACGGGTATTTGGCGGCGGCCGTTTCCAACGGCGGGGGCCTTGGCATCATCGGCTCCGGCAGCATGCAGGTCGACCATCTGCGCAAGGAAATCCGTTTGGTCAAATCCCTCACCGACAAGCCTTTCGGGGTGAACCTCATCATGCTCAACCCGGCGGTGGCCGATTTGGCTCAGCTCTGCATTGACGAGAAGGTGCCGGTCATCACAACGGGGGCGGGAAACCCCGGGCCTTACATTTCCGCCTGGAAGCAGGCCGGATGCAAAGTGATTCCCGTGGTACCCAGCGTGGCGCTTGCCCTGCGAATGCAGCGGGCGGGCGCCGACGCCGTGGTGGCAGAGGGCACCGAAGCGGGGGGACATATTGGGGAAACCACCACCTTTTGCCTCATTCCCCAGATAGCCGACGCCGTCGACATCCCCCTCATCGCGGCGGGGGGGATCGCCGACGGCAGAGGAATGGCGGCGGCTCTCATGCTGGGGGCCGACGCGGTACAGATGGGTACCGCCTTTATCTGCTCGGAGGAGTGTACCGTTCACCCTACCTACAAACAGTTGGTGCTGGAGGCCGGAGACACCGATACGGTGGTGACCGGGCGCATCCTGGGGCATCCTGCCAGGAGCCTTAAGACCCGGTTTATGCGCCGGATGATGCAGATGGAAAAGGAGCTGCATTCCACCGACGAAATGGAGCAGGCGTTGCTCGGCTCCCTGCGCAAGGCGGTTCTGGAGGGGGATT
>JAKPGH010000078.1 GCA_029550985.1 Bacillota bacterium | reverse complement strand
GCCAGCAAAATCTGGTCAAGGACATCCCGCTCCACCGGACGGCTTGTATAACTGCGAACCGACCGCCTTTTTAAGATGGCTTCAATCATAGGGTGAAGGGTGTTCATAAATGATACCTCTTTTTTAATGCAGCAAAAAGGCCTGGGAGGAGAAATACTCTCCCCCAGTTCTTTTACGGAAACAAATCGATGGCCGGATTCATTAACAGCTCTTTGGCGCTGCCGCTGCCGCCGGAT
The DNA here is from genome assembly GCA_029550985.1 of Bacillota bacterium. GTDB lineage: Bacteria > Bacillota > Clostridia > Oscillospirales > Ruminococcaceae > WRAV01. The sequence continues at coordinate 3,547 of JAKPGH010000078.1, read as the reverse complement.
GGATATCCCCTTACCACTACAGCGGGAACCCGGTCGGTTTTTCCACTGGCCAACTCGGCGGCGGCCGCCAGCTCGTCGGCGACGGCAATACAGGTCTTGTGCATCACCCGGCCATTGTCGTCCGGCCGCCCGCGGTAATCCCGAAAAGGCGAAATTCCCCAAACGCCAATGGCCAGATTCATCTGACCCACCCGCCATGCCCGGCCAAAGGTATCGGAGATGATAATCCCCACCTGTTTCCCCGTAAGGGCAAAAAGGCGCTCTCCGATCTTCCGCGCGCTTTCGTCCGGGTCTTTGGGCAGAGGAATCAGCAGCCCCTCCCCTCCGGTATTGGAGGCGTCCACTCCCGCATTGGCCATGACAAAGCCGTGATGGGTGCGGCAGATGACCACCCCTTTGGCCATTCGCAAAATTCCCGCGCTTTCCCGCAGCACCAACTCGCAGTATTGGGGGGAGCTGCCGGTCAACTTGGCCATCTGGTGGGCAAAGGGGGAAGGAGAAAGACTGCTCTCCCGCACCACGTTGCCTTCCGCCTTGGAAACCGCCTTGGAGGAAACCACAAGAATATCCCCGTCGCAAAAATCCGAAAACGCCTGAACACACAAACTGGCCAAATCGTCGCCCGCTTTGATTTCGCCAATTCCCTCGATGGGGAGCAGCTGAATGGCACCCATTAAGCAGCATTCACCACCTGCTGAAGTTTGAGCACCTTTGCAATCGGCCTGCCTGCCAGATGATAGAGCAGTCCGTTGCACAGGCCTTTCAACAGGTTGAAGGGAAGAATGGCGGGCAGCATCAATCCCATAATAGCTTCTGGCGTCATGCCAAATTCCAGCTGCAGCACCACCAAATTCACCGGAATCATAATGATGGTGCCTGCAATGGTGCCGGCTAGGTAACCAAAGAGATGATTTTGAAGACCGGCTCCCCGGCGGATAATCATCCCCGCCACCATGGCAAAGACAGCCGTATTGATAAAATCGGAGGTGACGCCGAAGATATTGCTTCCCGCAATCAACATGCACATGACATCTTTTAAAAAACACGCCAAAACCCCGCCAGCCGGTCCCAACAAAACGGTGGCAGTCAAAATCATCATACCGCTCGGCTCGTATTGTAAAAAAGGTGCGTTGGGCAAAAGGGGAATGCCGCACACAAACATCACCACAAAGGCGATGGCCCCAAACAAAGCGGCCGTTGTGTTGCGCCTTAGATTGGTCATATTTCCTCGCCTCAATTCATACATTTTGTCCGTTTTTAGGGGAGAAAATCTCCCGCTCCGGGCTTCGTTTCAGCGATTGGCTTCCGCATTCTTTCCAAGGCAGGTTGCATCCTTTGACCAACACGGCGGGAATGCCCTCTGCGCCCTGTCCGCATAACAGAGACGCCGCTGAAGCAAGCTCATCCGCAACAGCTTCCACCGAAGAACGCATTATCCGGTTTGCCCGGTCGGGTTTGCCAATATAGCTGCGCATCGGGTCCATACCCCAGCAGCCAATGGCAACGCCCACAATTCCTTCTCGCAGCGGCCTGCCGTGGGTGTCGCTGATAATCACCGCCACCTTGCTGCCGAAATGAGCCTCCAATCGACGAGAAATTTCCCTCGCAGAAGCGTCGGGGTCTAAGGGCGGCAGGATGACATGGTCCGCATCCACCGCGTTGGATTGGTCCACGCCGGCGTTGGCGCTGACCCATCCCAAACGGCTGCGGCACATTAAGATACCCCGCTGAACCGCCACCACTTCCTCCGATTCCTCCAAAATCAGCTGCACCAGAGCAGGGTGTTTTCCGCTGGCGGCCGCCAGCTCTCGAGCCCTCTCCCCCGGCACCACATCGGCTAACGCCACCTGGCGGCCCTCCGCTTTCGAGATGATTTTATGTACCACCACCAGCACATCTCCGCTTTGGGGCCGGTGTCCCCCTCGCTCCAAAGCGTCAATAAGCTGTCCTGCCACATCGTCCCCTTTGCAGATTTCTCCAATTCCCAAAAGGGGATAAAAACCAAGATATTCCATATAACACGTCATCCTTAACGATTGCATAGAAGTTATCGCAAAAAATCCGCAGCTGAATTCCTATTTTCAATGACATCGCGTTGAGGTAAACCAGTGTTAATACAGGTGTAACATAATAATTTTTTTTTGTCAATAACCAATCCCACGCTTAGGGTTTATTATTACGAGATGTAATTCTATAAAATATTGACAAAATAAAAGTTTTTTATTAATGAACATTGGAATATATTGACTCTCTGACAAAAACATGTTATTTTGATAATACTTTATTATTTTATGGTGGGCGATTGTCATGCGTTTGGGTGCAGTCATTCCCATTAAAATGACGGCAAATGCAAAAACCCGGTTGAGCCATGTGCTGACAGCAGCCCAACGCAGCTGCCTGGTATTGGAAATGCTGGGCCATATGCTGGGCGTTTTGGAGCATTGCCGGCAGGTTTCGGGCGTTTACGTTGCCACCTCCGACAAGACGGTGGTGCAATATGTGGAGGCCAACCACCCCCAAACCGTTTGCATCCCCGACGCCGGGGGAATCAACCAATCGGCGACGGCGGCGGCCCAACGGCTCAAGCAGGACGGATTGGACTCCATGCTGTATTTGCTGGGGGATTTACCCCTGCTCACCGACGGGGATGTGCGCCACGTCGCCCGCTTGGGCTTGGAATATCCGGTGGTTTTGATGCCGGATCGCCGTCGCAGTGGAACCAACGGCCTGCTCCTTACTCCCCCCGATGTCATGGAAACCCACTTTGGCGCCGACAGCTTTCAGGCACACTTGGCAGCGGTAAAAAAAGCGGGGCTTCAGGCGTATTGCCTTTCTACCCCAGGATTTGCCTGCGACCTGGATACGCCGGAGGATTTTCAGCGTATCGTCCAACCCCGGCTCAATAATAAAAATGTATTAAGGTATTGATGTAGGAGGATAAGTAAGATGAAAGCAAATTTTGGTTTGGGTATTGCCACCGGTACCGAAGGACTGATGTATCCCATTCCCTATTCCTCGGCGCGAGATGTGGTGGAACTCGCAGTATACGCCGAAAAATTGGGATTCCATTCCGTTTGGGGCAACGACCACATCACCACCCAGCACTATGTGCGGGAAGAGTTTGATCAACCCCCACGTTACTATGCCCCTCTACTGGAGCTGGCAGCCATTGCCGAGCGCACCACTACTCTGAAAGTCGCCACCGCCCTGCTGGTGATCCCTTTCCGTCATCCCGCTGTGGTGGCCAAGGAAATCGCCACTTTGGACCATTTGTCCAACGGCCGCCTGCTGCTGGGTGTGGGTCTGGGCGCTTACCGGGAGGAGTTTGAGGCTCAATACGGCTCCAAAGCCAAGGACATGGTTCGCGGCAAAATGTTTGACGAAAGCATCGAGATGATTCACCGCCTCTTTACCGAAGACAATGTCACCGCCAAAGGAGAATACTTTGAGCTGCAGAATGTCCAGTGCTATCCCAAACCCATTCAGAAGCCCTTTGCCTTCTACTTTGGAGGAAACTCCACCAACGGGTACGCCCGGGTCGCCAAAT
>JAKPGH010000063.1 GCA_029550985.1 Bacillota bacterium | reverse complement strand
ATTTGGGAACTCTGTCCCAGGACACCACTAAGGATTGGATTTTTGACGGTATGGCCGCCAATGCGCAGGCCGGCATCGGCCAGGTAGTTACCATCGGCAACATCGCCCTGGCCAAGATTCCCAACATGGTGGCGATGGAGCAGAGCGGCAGCAGCTACTTTGTCACCACCGCCAACTCCGGCGAGGCCACCTTTGTGCGGCCGGGCGTCAACGGCACCGGTACCCTCAAGTCCGGCTATCTGGAAATGTCCAACGTGGATATTTCCAAAGAATTTACCGACATGATTGTCACACAGCGAGGATTCCAGGCCAACACCCGCATCATTACCGTCTCCGATGAGATGCTCAGCGAGCTGGTCAACCTCAAGCGCTGATCGTAGACGCAACGCAGCATAACGGGAAGGCTGCGGGGAACTAAGTTCCCCGCAGCACCTCCCGCAATAAGCAAAGGAGCCCTGTATTATGATCGAGCTCACCAAGTTAAATAAAAAGAAGTTCTACCTCAACGCGGATCTCATCGAAACCATAGAGTCCACACCGGATACGGTCATTACTCTTCGCAACGGCAAGCTGGTTCTGGTGGAAGAAACGCCGGAACGAATTGTAGAAGAAGTCATTGCCTACAAGCGAAAGTTGTTAATTCCATAGGCAGATTGTTTATCATTCAGAGAACAGCACGAGACTGTTCCAAACACCACGCTTGGGGCATGGGGGATAGGAAAACATGAATTTAGCGTTTATCATCGGGCTTATCGGGGCCTTTGCTGTAACCATTTGGGGTATTGTCGACTCGGGAGATCTGATGGCGTTTTACGATTTCCCCAGCATTGTCATCACCATTGGCGGCACCATTATGAGTATCATCGCGAGCTTTCCCTTTAAGGAGCTGGCGAAGGTTCCCCAACATATTCCCATTATTTTGGGAATCGGCAAACACAAATGGGATCCCATTTACTATATCAACACCATGACCGAACTTTCCGTGGAAGCGCGCCGCAAGGGCTTGCTGGCTCTGGAAGATCGGGTGGCTGAGTTTGAGGACCCCTTTTTGCGGGACAGCGTCATGCTGATTGTGGACGCCATGGAGCCGGATAAAGTGCGGGACCAGTTGGACAACGAGCTGAGCAATATTGAAGCAAGACATGCTCAGGCTTGGAATATTTATGACAAGGGCGCTGCGCTGGCACCCGGTTTCGGTATGATCGGTACCCTGATCGGACTCATCAATATGTTGGACCAGATGAATTTTGAAGAAGAAGGCGGCGCTCAGCAGTTGGCTACCAACATGGCCGTCGCCCTGGTCACCACCTTCTACGGTTCCATGTTGTCCAACGTTGTGTTTATGCCGATGGGCAACCAGCTGCGGTTGCGCCATCAAGAGGAAATGCTTTGCAAGGAGATTATCATTGAGGGCATTATCTCCATCCAGGCAGGAGAAAACCCTCGCCATATCAACGAAAAACTGATGTCTTATCTGAACCGCAGACTGCGCGACAGGATTGTGGAGCAGCAGGAATCCGCGGCGGAATAAGCGCAGGGATCTTTTCCAGGGAGGTGAGGGTGTGGCAAGAAAAAGAAAACCAATAGAAA
>JAKPGH010000060.1 GCA_029550985.1 Bacillota bacterium | reverse complement strand
CCGCCACCGAGTAAATGCCTTGGCTGCACCATTCGCAGAGAATCCGGCAGCTTTGCTGGCTGGAATTTTTTTCAAAGACAAGAACCCGGGTGACCTTGAGATATTCTCCCGCCCGCTTCAGAATGAGGGGGAGCAGCTCGTCCGGACGCAGGTCTTGAAAGCGTCGTAAAATGTCGTTGTAAACAGCCTGTTCAGGCAGATGGGAAACACGGGTGTCGAATGCAGAGATGCTCATGAAGAACCCTCCAGCCTGTAACCTCAAACTATCGCTGTAACCTGATTGTATATGAAATCAACATAAAACACAAGAAGTTTTAAAGTAAATTCCATAAACAAAAGGCTTCCGACCATCTGTTTCATCGGAAGCCTTTGTATTTTAAGCAAAACTCTGTTGCAGCAAGGAATTTACTTTTTCAAAAAAGGGGCGAAAAGCGCTGGGGATGGAAACCTCGTCCTCCAACTGGACGGCTCCCGCCCAGAAGCATCCCGGCGGCGGCTCAAAGAAGGGGGAGACGGCGGCAAAGCCCTTCATCCGCCACTCCACGTGGCTGAAGATATGGGTGGCTTCCCCCAAACAGTCCAGCCGGGATGCTTTGCCTCCCAACTGTTCCACGTAAGCGGAAAGACTTGCTTTCTCCCAAAAGCCCGCTAAGTTAATCGGCTCGGGCAGTCCGGCCAGCAGCCCTTTGGCGGGGCGGCGGGAAAGGAGCAGTTTGCCCTCCGACGCCAGCAGCAAAATGGTGTGCTCCTCCACCCGCCGGGGCTTTTTCTCCGGCAGGTTGGGAATGGTTTGCCAGCTGTTTTCCCGGTTTGCGACGCAAAGGTCCTTCCAGGGGCAGGAAGGGCAGAGGGGGGCGCCGTTGGGCAGGCAGACGATGGCGCCAAGCTCCATCAAGGCCTGATTGAAATCCCCCGGCGCCTGCGGGGGAATCATGGACGCCGCCACCTCCCCCAGTGCCTTTTTGACCTTGGCGTCCCCCAGGCTGGCGCCGCTGCCCAACAGGCGGGTGAGAACCCGGAAAACGTTGCCGTCGGGGGCGGGGACGGGGATGCCGAAGGCGATGGACGCAATGGCACCCGCCGTGTACGCCCCGATGCCGGGCAGGGCTTGCAGGGCCTTGTAGTCGGCGGGCAAAGCGCCGCCGTACAGCTCCATCACCTGTTGGGCGGCTTTTTGCATATTCCGCACCCGGTTGTAGTACCCAAGCCCCTGCCACAATTTGAGAAGCTGGTCTTCCGGGGCGGACGCCAGGGCGGCGATGTCGGGAAGCTGCTGGATAAAGCGGGTGTAATAGCCCCGCACCGCCTCCACCCGGGTTTGCTGGAGCATGATTTCGCTGACCCACACCTGATAGGGGGTGGGGGTAAAGGTTTCGGTTTTCCGCCAGGGCATTTCTCGCTGGTTTTGCCGGTACCATTCCAGCAAAAGTGTCGCGGGGTAGCTTAAATTCTCCAACCGCCGGGCAGGGATGTTTAAGATTTTGGACAGCTCCATACTAAGATATCCCAAAGAGCCGTTTGGCGTTGGCAGAGGTCAAATCCACCACTTCCTGAGGTTCCATGGCAAGCTCCCGGGCCATGACCTGGGCGACATAAGGCAGCAGGGTGGAGTCGCACCGCCTGCCCCGGAAGGGCTCTGGCGCCATGTAGGGACAGTCGGTTTCCATGAGAAGAAGCTCTTGGGGCACGGCTTTCAAAGCCTCCAGGGGCTTTTTGGCGTTTTTAAAGGTGACCACGCCGGTAAAGCCCACATACAGCCCCAGAGCTGTCACCTCTTGGGCCATCTGGGCGCTGCCCGAAAAGCAGTGGATCACTCCCTTGGGGCGGTGTTGTTTGAGAAGGCGCAGGGTGTCCTCGTGGGCTTCCCGGTCGTGGATAATCACCGGAAGATTCAGCTCGTTGGCCAGAATCAGCTGCTCTTCAAAGATTTTCAGTTGCGTGTCCCTGGGGGAAAAGTCGTAGTGGTAATCCAGGCCGATTTCCCCCACCGCCATCACCTTGGGCTGGGAAAGCAGCTCTCTGAGGCGCTCCAGATAGTCGGCGGGGGCTTTGGAGGCTTCGTGAGGGTGTACGCCCGCGGCGCAGTAGACGTGGAGATACTTTTGGGCAAGGGCGAGTCCCGCGGCGGCGCTGTCCAAATCCGAGGCCGCGTTCATCACATAGGCCACCCCCTGCCGGGGCAGCCCGGACACCACTTCGTCCCGGTCGGGGTCGAAGCGCTCGTCGTCGTAGTGGGCGTGGGAATCAAAAATGCCGGTAAGGCTTAAGGGTTCAGACATAACTTCTCCTTTGTTAGGGTGTCTATGGTCGGCACATATAGCTGCCGATGGCGGCATGGACCATCTCCATGGCGCGGATGTTCTTTTCCGATTCGTCCAGGGAAACCAGAGGAGCTTCCCCCTCCAAAATGCAGCGGCCCATCTGTTCCAGCTCGGCAGCGTAGTTGTTGGGCACCGTCAGGGAAACGGTGCGGGTGCCTTTGGCGTTGGCGACGGTAATTTCCACATTCCCCCAGGTGTTGGGAGTTTTGGGGAAGGTGATAATCCCCCGGCTGCCGATGACCTTCAACCCCCGATGGTTGGCGGCGTCCTTGGAGCTGAGGGAGTAGCCCAAAATGCCGTCCCCCATATCCAGCAGGGCGGTGACGGTGCCGTCCACCCCCGAAGGAAGGAAAGTGGCGAAGGCTTTCACCGACTTAGGCTCCCGACCGGTGACCTGCCGGATGGTCAGCAGGTTGTAGCAGCCCACATCGTGGATGGAGCCGCCGAAAAACTCAGGGGAAAGTTTGGGGCTGTCCGGGTCTTTGAGGGGGGAAGAGAAAACCGCTTCCACCACCCGCAGCTCCCCAATTTCGCCGTCGGCAATCAGCCGGCGAATGGTGGGATAGAGGGGGCTGTGGAGGCAGGCGAAGGCCTCCATGATGTAAACGCCGTGCTCCTTTGCCGCCTGCCTGAGGAGGGCCACGTCGCCGGAGCGGCAGACGAGGGGCTTTTCACAGAGGACGTGCTTTCCCGCTTTGGCGGCTTTTAGAGTCCATTCCAGATGCATGCTGTTGAGCAGGGGGATGTAAACGGCGTCGATAGAAGGGTCCGCCAGCAGTTCCTCGTAGCCGCACACCGCAAAGGGAGGGTAGGCCGCCCGAATCCGCTCCAACCGGGGGGAACTGCCTCGGGTGGCGACGGCGGCCACCACGCCGTTTTTTACCTCCTGAAAAGCGGGGAAAATGCGGCGCTCGGCGATGTCGGCACAACCTAATATTCCCCAGCGCACCTGTTTCATCCGGCCACTTCCTTTCCGTCGGTCCGGGGAATGCTCCCCGGACCCTTTGTTTGTCCTGTTGCCCTTATTATACGAGAAAAAGGGGGCCCGGGCAAGCACAAAGCTTGACCCGGGCTGTGGGGGTATATTTTAAGGAGAAGCAAGCTTATTTGTCTTTTAGCAAGGTGACCAGCACCGCCTTTTGGGCGTGGAGCCGGTTTTCCGCCTCATCGTAGATTTCGGGGTGCTGGCTGATGACCTCGGCGGTGATTTCTTCCCCCCGGTGGGCGGGCAGGCAGTGGAGCACCATGACGTCCGGCTTTGCCGCCTGGAGCAGCTCGTGGTTGACCTGATAGCCGGCAAAGACTTTGCGGCGCTTCTCAATTTCCTTTTCCATTCCCATGGAGGCCCAAACGTCGGTGACCACCACGTCGGCGTCCCTGGCGGCTTCGTAAATATCCTCGGTGAGGGTGAAGCAGTCGAAATCCTTGGCGAAATCCAGCACCGACTGGTGAGGGTAATAGCCCTTGGGGCAGGCAAGTGTTACCTTCATGCCGGTTTTGAGCCCTCCCACCGTCAGGGAGTTTGCCATATTGTTGCCGTCGCCGATGTAGCAGAGTTTGAGACCCTCCAGGGTACTTTTGTATTCCCGGATGGTCATGAGGTCGGCCAGCACCTGGCAGGGATGGTAAAGGTCGGTCAGGCCGTTGATGACGGGAATGGTGCCGTATTTGGCAAGGTCCTCCACATCCTCCTGTTTGAAGGTGCGGATCATGATGCCGTCCAGATAGCGGGAGAGGACTTTGGCGGTGTCCTCAATGGGCTCCCCGCGGCCCAGCTGCAGGTCGTTGGAGGACAGAAAGAGGGGGTAGCCGCCCAGCTGATACATTCCCACCTCAAAACTGACCCGGGTGCGGGTGGAGGATTTGGAAAAAATCATGCCCAGAGTCTTGCCCGCCAGGTGGTGGTGTTTGATGCCGTGTTTGTTCTCATACTTCAACTGGTCCGCCAGGTTGAGCAGACTGATAATTTCCTCTTTGGTCAAATCCAAAAGTTTTAATAAGTGTTTCATATTGCGCCCAAGGCAGCCCTTCTGCCTTATCCTCCGTTTTTGTCAGTTTGGTTGGTCAGGTTGGTCAGCACCTTTTCCAAAATGGCAAGGCCGGTGTCCAGTTCCTCCCGGGATATGGTAAGGGGGGGC
>JAKPGH010000049.1 GCA_029550985.1 Bacillota bacterium | reverse complement strand
AGGATACCACCAGGGCAAAGCCGTCTCCAAAGCGGCGCAGGGACTGAAGCACCACCCCGCGGAAAATCATCTCCTCAAAAATAGCGGGAAGCAGTGCAATCTGAAGGAAATAGAACATCGCTTCCAACACACCGTAAGGGGGGGACTGGTCGGGCATCACGGGGATGACCCCAAGGACGGTGGCCAATAAAGCCTGCAGATAGCCGGAAAGCATCACCCCCACCGCCGACATGCCCAGGCAGCAAAGGATGCCCGGAATCAGCAGGCGGGGCTTTGGAACTTTTCGGGGGAAGGCGACTTCCGCCGGTATCTCCAGCAAAAACACCATCAACAGGCAGGGAATTAGCAATATGAATATGGTAAGGACCACGTCGCCCAGCTCCAACGCAAAGGCGGGCAAGGCAGAAAGCACTTCCCCCAAAACCGGGAAGAGCTGTCCCAACCAGTAGATGACAAAGGGCGTGCCGGTCATGAGGGCCAGCAGTAAAAGCAGCGCCCCGCAGACAATAAGGGAATTATGGCGCAAAACCCGCTTCCAGGGGTTGACGGGGGGAGGGAAGGGCGGCAAGGGAGAGTCCCAGGGAAAGGGGTCCTGTGGATAGAACATAACGTTTCCTCCGGATGAGAGAAATCTCGTTGAAAGCAAATTCAACGGCCGATGCAGGCCGAAAAAGACGGGATTGGGGCTAATAATTTATCATATCATATTTTACCGGAAAAAGCGACGGGATAGCCGGGAACATCTTGTCCAACTTCTGGTCTATGGCAAGACAGGCCCTCATATACATAGAGTAATCAAACCTGGGGAGGATTGCCATGTTTCGGAGTCAGTCAAAATCGCCGCGGAGCCGGTATTATGCTCGTTATTTTGTCCATTACCTGAAAAAGAACTATCCGGTGCTGTTGCTGGGGGCCCTGTTTGTGGTGGGCGTGCTGTTGGGAACCTTGCTGCTGCGGGGAGCGGAGCAGGAGACGCTGGACCTGCTCTATCGGCTGATGGGCGGCTTTATGGAAAACAGAAAGGACAACAGCCTGTACGAGAACTTTCTTTCGGCGGCGGGGTCTTCCTTGCTGTTTTTGGGCATTTTGTTTCTCTGTGGCTTCTGCGCCATCGCCCAACCGCTGATTGTCCTTGCTCCCCTCATTCGGGGGATGGGCTTTGGGTTTACCACCGCCTCCCTCTTTGCCCGATACGGAATGTCCGCCCTTGGATTTGTAGGGGTGCTGGTGCTGCCGGGTACCCTCATCTCCACGGTGGCCATTCTTCTGTGCTGCCGGCAGAGCCTGCGGCTTTCTGGCACTTTTCTGGCGTCGGTCCGTCCCAACCGCCGCAGGGAAAGCGAGCCTTATTCCCTGAGCAATTACCTGCTGAGTTTCGCTTTCGGGGCGCTGATTTGCCTGGCTGGAGCATTTCTGGAGGCGGTGCTGTACTTTCTATTTGCAAATTCTCTCATTTTGGGGTAAAATAGCCAAAGAAAGATTATTTTTGGAGAAAATGCCCGATGCGCGCGGGAGACGAAAAAGGGCATTTGCCCATGCATTGCGATTGGTAAGCCTTCGGTACGCCGATGGCTGTTTTTAAAATGTATGAACTCAAACCCATGTCCCATGCGGTTGTCGCTGGAGCGCCAGATTTTTCCCTTGGAGGAACCCTTTTGTGATCAAACGTTGGATCATTCCCGAGCCCGCAAAGGGCGGCGGGTTGTTGGAGCAAACGGGCTTAAACCCCTTGCTCTGCCGCATATTGGAGCGCCGGGGCTATGACTCCCCGGAAAAAGTCAAGGAGCTTTTACAGGAAGATTTCCCCCTTTCCGATCCCTTTGCCATGCAGGATATGGACAAGGCGGTAGAACGCATCCGCTTGGCTCTGGAGCGGGGAGAGCGCATAGCTGTGTTCGGAGATTACGACTGTGATGGCATCACCTCCACCGTTTTGCTGGTCGCATATCTGCAGGCGGTGGGCGGGGATGTTTTCTACTATGTGCCCGCTCGGGAAGAAGAGGGCTACGGCCTCAACGCCGCCGCCGTGGAACAGCTGGCCCAGGAAGGGGCCACATTAATCATCACGGTGGACAACGGCGTATCCGCCCATGCCGAGGTGGAATTGGCCGCCCGCTTGGGGATGGACGTGGTGATTACCGACCACCACACCCCGCAGGAAACGCTGCCCCCTGCCGTGGCGGTGGTTAACCCCCACCGGGCCGACGATACCAGCGGGCTCACCGAGCTTTCGGGGGTGGGAGTGACCCTCAAGCTGCTGTGCGCCCTGGAGGGCGACCCGGAAGGCTGGGAGATTTTAGAGTACTATTCCGACCTTGCCATGATTGGCACCACAGCCGACGTAGTTCCCCTAATCGGGGAGAACCGCAGAATTGTACGGCAGGGACTGGCCCAACTGGAGCAAACTGGGCGGGCGGGGCTTGCCGCACTTTTGGAAGTATGCGGGTTGGAGGGCAAACCCCTCACCGCGGAAACCGTCGCCTTTCTGATTGCTCCCAGGCTCAACGCGCCGGGGCGGATGAGCACGGTGGACGACGTCATCGAGCTGCTGCTCACCGACGACGTCGGCTACGCCCACGACCTTGCCCGGGAAATTGAGCAGCAAAACAACATGCGCAAACAAATCGAAGAAGAGATGATGAGGCGCATCAACCAAACCCTGAAGGAACAGCCCCGGCTGCTGCAAAACCGTCTGCTGCTGATAGCGGGGGAGAACTGGCACAGCGGGGTGACGGGCATTGTGGCCTCCAAGCTGGTGGAGCAGACGGGAAAGCCGGTCATCGTCTTTTCGCTGGAAGGGGACATGGCTCGGGGCAGCGCCAGAAGCCTGCCCGGCTTTTCCATCATCGAGGCGGTGTCGGCCTGCTCGGAGTATTTGGTCCGCTACGGCGGCCATCCTTTGGCGGCGGGCATGTCGTTGCCCAAAGACCGCCTTGCCGACTTTATGGAGCAATTGGAGGAATACGCAAGGCTCCATTATCCCAACATGCCCCATCCTTCCCTGGAAATTGACGCGCTGCTCACACCGGGCGAGCTGACGGTGGAAAACATCGGCTCCCTGTCGGCGTTGGAGCCCTTTGGAGCCGGCAACAAGCCGCCCCTGTTTTTGTTGCGGGAACTGACTGTTTTGGGGGTTTACCCCACCGCGGACGGAAAGCACATCCGCATCTCCCTTTCCGGTGGAGGCGCCAGTTTTACTGCCATCTACTTTCGAATGACTCCTCAATCTTTTCCTTACATACCCGGAGATGTGGTGGACCTGGTGGCTTCCGTCAGCCTATCCCCATACAATGGAAAGGACCAGGTTTCGGTGATTGTCCGGGATATGCGCCGCAGCGGCATCCCCCAGGAGCAAATCCTTTCGGATGCCGATCAATATGCCAACTATTTGCGGGGAGAATATCATCTGTGCAACCGGCAGGAGCTGCTGCCCAGCCGGGAAGATTTGGCTTTAGTCTACCGCTTTTTGCGAGGACACGCAGGGTTCCGCTACAAGGCGGTGGAACTGTACTACCGCTTGATGGACAAGGGCATCTCCTTTGCCAGAATGTTGGTGGCTTTGGATGTGCTCCAAGAGATGAATCTGATCACCACCATCGGGGAAAACGGAGAACACGGCTACTTCTGCCGGCCCAATCCCCCCAAAGTGAACCTGGACGATTCCGCTATTTTAACCGCTCTGCGGGAATCGGCGCTATCCGCCAACCCCGCTTGACGTTAGCCGTTTTCATATTACTCAAAGGCCTTGCTTGCAACAGTGAGCCGGCTATCTCATTCTTGGAAACTTAGGAGCGTTATGTACGTATTTGAGGACCTGCTGAAACTGATAAAACTGAATGATGCGGGCTACGACGTGGGCAAG
>JAKPGH010000033.1 GCA_029550985.1 Bacillota bacterium | reverse complement strand
TACCACTTAATCATGCAGTTGCAGATGTTGTTGCAGCACAGCAGGAAATCCGGCTGAGGCATGTTTTGTTCCGGCGCGTCCTTGATTTTGGCGTAAGCCAGGCTGATTCTGGCGTAGGCGCAGATGTCGTTGGAGTATCCGTCGGCCTCGCTGATTTCGCACAGACGTTGCCCGCCGCCGCGAGCCGCAATGCCCGCCGCCTGATTTTCCGGATAGCAGACATACAGGCCCAGGGTTTCCGGAATTTCGACGGGGAAGTTACTGGAGCACCAGCCTACCATTTCTCCGCGCTCTTTGGCCTCCTGGGCGTCGGAATAGGCCTTTGCCGCAATCTGGCCCAGTTTATATTTTGCCGAGTTCGGGTCCGGAGGCATCTTTTTGGGCTTTTCTTTCAAATCCTCTCCCACAACGATCACCTTTCGTCTAAATTTTTGTATCGATTACAATTTCGTCTAAAATTTAACAATACCGTTGTGTGTATTATAGTGCCTGGAGCCGAAAAATCGCCAATAAGGAAAACCGCGTTTTCAATAAGTAGAATCTTATCGATTTGATGATTTTTACATAATCCCATCGAAGAATTGGTTTGATTTAGTGCCCCTTTTGCTGTATAATAAGCAAAGGCTTATGGGTGTCTTTTAATTTGATATTATCTTAACAAAGAGGCAAAATCCGATGACGATGAATCAACTGCAGTACTTTATCACTGCCGCCAAATGCCTGAACTTTACCGAGGCGGGCAAACAGCACTTTATTTCCCAAACGGCCATTACCCAACACATTCAGTCGCTGGAAGAACAGTTGGGGGTCAAACTGTTCAACCGCGACAAGCGAAAGGTGGAGCTGACCCCTGCCGGAGAGGTATTTCTGGAAGAGGCCAAGGCTATTTTGGAACGCACCCGAATTGCCATCGACAAGACCGAGCGGGCCGCCAGAGGCGAAGAAGGCTTTTTAAACATCGGCTATGTCAGGGGCACGGAACATTCATGCGTCAAGGATTTTGTCAAGGCCTACCACGCCAACTACCCCAACATCCGGTTTAACCTGTTTCGGAAACCTCATCTGGATTTGCTGCTTCATCTGGAAAGAAAAAAGGTAGACCTGGTTTTTAACATCTGCTATTCCGACAGCGAAATCGGAGACTTTGAAAAAAAGGAAATCCGCAGATACCCCCTTTGCGCCGTCCTTCCCGCCAAGCATCCCTATGCGCAGCTGAGCTCCATTCGCCGTTACGATCTGCGAAACGAACAATTCTTTTTGACCAGATACTATGAGGATGTTCTGGCCAGAAGATATGAAATTCCCGAAAATTTTGCGGAATCCGGCTTTATTCCCAAAGTGGTGGGCACCTCCGCCGATTTGGAAACCATTCTCCTTCTGGTTTCCGCCGGCATTGGCATTTCCATCATGCCGGAGTACGCCGTTCAGTACTTTACCAAGATGGACGACGTGGTGTTTATCCCCCTGGAAGGGCCGTACGAATATATCAGCATCTCCGCCATATGGCGAAAGGACGACGATAATCCCGCCGTACATAAGTTTTTAGAAGTGGTGGACCAGGTAAACGCACGCCAGTTGGAAAAGCAAGCCCAGGTGGCGCCGGTTAACTGAGTGTAGAAACCCTCGCCGCCTTTGCAGAAAAAAAGGTGCCAAATTTTTGGCACCTTTTTTGATTGCATGTCGGTTGTAGAGGCTGTTAACGGGCGGCCTCTTCGCCGAAGCAGATGTTGTGGAGAATGGGCTTCAGAGGCTTGTTGAAAATTCCCATGGTCTTGCCGATGAAAAGGGCGGAGATGACGGTGCCCTCCCGCACCACCGACAAGCCGCCGGTGAAAATCAGGGAAATGATGGCGGCAAGGATGACGCTGATGCAGTCGGCAAAGATTTTGATTCGGTGGAACGGTGCCTTGGGCAGTTTCTGGTTGATGGCAAGGCACATTCCCTCCATGGGCATGGGCACCAGTTCGGCGCTGAGGTAGAACACCAGGCCCAACGCCACCAGGACAATGCTGACGGCCAGCATCAAAAGCCGCCCGGGGTAAGAGGCAAGGCAAAAGGTGCCCAGCACAAACTTTGCGAAATCCACAAAGTAGCCGAAGATGGTGGAAAACACAAGCTGGATAAAGTACGACGGCTTAAACTGCCGAAGGAGTATCATCTGCACGATGATGTAACAGCTAAACTCCAAAATGATGATGGTGCCCACCTTAATCCCGCAGGCTGCGCTGATGGCAAAGGGCAGGGAATTGGTGGGGGAAATACCCAGTTCGGAGTTGGAGGCAACGGCCACGCCAAAGGCCAGGAACAAAAGCCCGATGACGTAAAAGCCAATGCGGTACAGCAATCGAACCGAAATCGTCTCCTTCTTCATATTACATTTCATCCAACTGGGCAATCATTTCGGGAATGACCTGATACAGGTCGCCAACAATTCCGTAGTCCGCCACCTCGAAGATGGGGGCATCTTCGTTTTTGTTGATGGCGATGATGTAGTCGGAATTCTGCATGCCGGCCAGGTGCTGAATGGCGCCGGAGATACCGCAGGCAACATATATCTTGGGTTTGACGGTGGTTCCGGTCTGGCCGACCTGATGGGAGTGGTCGATCCATCCGGCATCCACGGCGGCACGGCTGGCGCCGACCACACCGCCCAGCTTGTCGGCAAGCTGCTTGATTAATGCAAAGCCTTCGGGGCAGCCCAGGCCTTTTCCGCCGGAGACAATGACTTCGGCGTCGGTGAGGGAAACGGTTTCCCGCATGGTTTTGACCACTTCTTTGACTTTGGTGCGGATGTCGCTGTCCTGCAGGTTGGGAGTGACCCGAATGATTTCGCCCTTGCGGTTGGAATCAAACTCCCGTTTGCTCATGACGCCGGGGCGCACCGTAGACATCTGAGGACGGTGGTTGGGGCAGACGATGGTCGCCATCAGGTTGCCGCCAAAGGCCGGACGGGTCTGCTTGATTTTCTTGTCCTCGGGGTCGATTTCCAGGCCGGTGCAGTCGGCGGTCAGTCCGGTGTTGGCCATGGCGGCCAGTCTGGGAGCCAGGTCGCGGCCGATATGGGTGGCGCCGTACAGGACAATTTCCGGCTTGAACTGGTCGATGGCCTGCTTGATGGTCAGAGCATAGCCGTCGCTGGTGTACTGGGTCAGCAGCTGGTGGTCGTAGACATACACCTTGTCGGCGCCCCAGCCAATCAGCTCGTCGGCCAGATGGTCCACCTCATGTCCGCAGAGAACCGCGGCCAGATGGGTTCCAATGTCGGCGGCAAGTTCGGCGCCTTTGCCCAACAGCTCGGCGACCACGGGCATCAGCTTGCCTTCCCGCTGCTCGGCAAATACCCAAACGCCCTTGTAGGCGGAAAGGTCTTTGACTTCCTTTTCCTCTTCCGTCTTCTCAATGGCGTGGAAGGGGCAGGCCTCCGCGCAGACGCCGCAGCCGGTGCAGTTGTCTTTGATGGAGGCGACTTTGCCTTTCATTTCGATGGCTTCAAAAGGGCAAGCCTTGATGCACAGCTTGCAGCCTTTGCACTTTTCTTCAATTACTGTTACGCTCATTTTGAAATCCCCCTATATCAGATGCTTATTCCGCAAATCGGTAAGAACGCTGCGCACCATGTCTTTGGGCTGGCCGGTGAAAATTTGTCCTTTGCCCTTGGGCGGGGGGGTAAAGGAGCGGAACACTTGGGTGGGGGAAGCCTTGAGGCCCACTTCGGCATCGCTGATGCCCAAATCCTTAATGCCCCAGACGGTAATTTCCTGCTTGTAGGCGTTGACAATCCGTCCCACGCTCATGTAGCGGGGCTTGTTGAGCTCCTTGACGGCGGTGAGCAGGCAGGGCATTGCAATTTCGATGATTTCGTAGCCGTCCTCCAACTGGCGCTGCACCATCAGCTTGTCCCCCTGGAGCTGAATGTCCTGGACGTAGGTTACCTGGGGCAGGTTCAGGCGGGTGGCAATTTGAGGGCCAACCTGCGCAGTGTCGCCGTCGATGGCCTGGCGGCCGGCAAAGATGATGTCGGCTCCACCCAGCTTGCGGATGGCGTGGGCCAAAGTGTTGGAGGTGGCCCAGGTGTCGGCGCCGGCAAAGGCGCGGTCGCTGAGCAGCACCGCCTCGTCGGCTCCCATGGCGAGGCATTCCCGCAGCATGATTTTGGCTTGGGGCGGTCCCATGGTGACGACGGTGACTTTGGTGTCGGGGTTGGCGTCCTTGAGTTGCAGCGCCGCCTCCAAAGCGTTGGCGTCGTCGGGGTTCAGGATACTGGGCACTCCTTCGCGAATCAGCGTTCCCTTCACCGGGTCGATTTTGACCTCGTTGGTGTCGGGAACCTGCTTGACACAGACAATAATTTTCATGATGGCATCCTCCCTATTACTTCAGCAGCGAGTTGGAAATGACGATCTTCTGCACCTGGCTGGTTCCCTCGTAGATGGTGAACACTCTGCAGTCGCGGTACATGCGCTCGATGGCGTAATCTTTGATGTAGCCGTAGCCACCATGGAGCTGCAGGCAGCGGCCCACAATTTCCACGGCGGTTTCGGTGGCGTAGTACTTGGCCATGGCCGCTTGGGTGGTGTAGTTTTCGCCGCGGTCGCACATGGCGGCAGCCTCGTAAACCATCAGCTTGGCGGCGGTCAGCTTGGTCTGCATGTCGGCAATGTCAAAGGCGATGGACTGCATCTTGCTCA
The DNA here is from genome assembly GCA_029550985.1 of Bacillota bacterium. Classification (GTDB taxonomy): domain Bacteria; phylum Bacillota; class Clostridia; order Oscillospirales; family Ruminococcaceae; genus WRAV01. Next base: position 1,245 of record JAKPGH010000033.1, on the reverse strand, counting down.
GGGGCTTTCCAAACTGTTTGCGCTCCTTGACATACTTGATGGTTTCGTCCAGGGCACCCTGGGCGATGCCGATACCCTGGCTGGCCACGCCGATACGACCGGTGTCCAGGGTTTTCATGGCGATGGCAAAGCCCTTGTTCACTTCGCCGAGAATGTTTTCTTTGGGAACGCGGACATCTTCCAGAATGATGTCGCTGGTGGGGCAGCCGATGAGGCCCATCTTCTTTTCCGGCTTGCCCAGGCTGACGCCGGGGGACTTCATGTCCACCACAAAGGCGGTGATGCCCCGGGTGCCGGCCTTCATATCGGTTTTGGCAAAGATGACGGCGTAGTCGGACAGAGGCGCCATGGTGATAAAGGTTTTGCGGCCGTTGAGGACATAGTGGTCGCCGCAATCCACCGCGGTGGTGACCATGGCGCCGGCGTCGGAGCCTGCGCCCGGCTCGGTGAGTCCGAAGCAGACGACGTGCTTGTTGGTGACTGCGCCGGGTATGTATTTCTTCTGCTGCTCGGGAGTTCCGCCCAGCAGGAAGGGAGCGCCGGACAGGGAGTTGGGGGAAGAAACATAGAGGCTGGCAACGGCGCAGACCCGTGTGATTTCCTCCATCACGATGACGTAGGAGACGGTGTCGGCACCCGCTCCGCCCAGTTCCTGGGGTACTTTGATGCCGAAGAACCCAGCGTCCGCCATCTTTTGAATGACTTCTTTGGGGAATTCCCCAGTTTCATCCACTGTGGCTGCAATGGGCGCCAGTTCTTTTTCGGCGAAATCCCGAGCCAGCTTGCGGATTAATTGGTGCTGCTCTGTAAAGACCATTTACAAGACCTCCATATTTCAAAGTGATTGTGTTGCCAAAGTTTCCCGGTAGCTCGCAGTCAAACGGAACCATCACCCGCGCAAAGTCCCGGCCCGGCAGAGCGAATCCCTGCCAACCCCGCGGTGCGTGGCGGGTGATGGCGGTTGCCATGCACACGCCTCCTCACCTGTCAGGTGGACTGATAAAAAATTAACATAGCTTAGAAAAAAAGAAAGAACAGATCGTTTGCTGTTTGCCTTGTCCCATGCGCCTTGCTTAAAATATAGAATACATTCTAATATCGATTCTAATTGGTACTTTACCATATTGCAAACAGAATTGTCAATTTGACATTTTGTCTATATTAGCGCAAAAAATATATGACATATGCCGTTTGACAATTTCAAATATTGGAATATAATCAATACAATACCAGAGAATTTATTCG
>JAKPGH010000028.1 GCA_029550985.1 Bacillota bacterium | reverse complement strand
AGCCCTGCGAAAGTTTTTGGACCGACAGCCAGTTGAAGGACGGCAACTGCCCCGACTGCGGCCGTCCGGTGGAGCAGGCCGAGGAGGAAGCCTACTTCTTCCGCCTGAGCAAATACTCCGACAAAATTCTCAAGCTGTATGAGGACCACCCCGACTTTCTGCAGCCTCAGAGCCGGGTCAATGAAATGGTCAACAACTTCCTCAAGCCGGGGCTGGAGGACCTTTGCGTTTCCCGTACCAGTTTCCGCTGGGGCGTTCCCGTCACCTTCGACCAAAACCATGTGGTGTATGTCTGGGTGGACGCCCTTTCCAACTACATCACCGCTCTGGGCTACGGCAACGACCGCTTCCACGACTTTGAGAAATACTGGCCGGCCGACGTCCACATGATGGCGAAGGAAATCGTCCGCTTCCACGCTATCATCTGGCCTGCCCTCCTGATGGCTCTGGACCTTCCCCTGCCCAAGAAGGTGTACGGCCATGGCTGGCTTCTCTTTGACGGCGATAAGATGAGCAAATCCAAGGGCAACGTCATCGACCCCATCGTGCTCTGCAAGCGCTACGGAGTGGATTCCCTGCGGTACTTCCTGCTTCGGGAGGTTCCCTTTGGACAGGACGGCTCCTTTACCAACGAAGCTCTGATTGCCCGCATCAACTCCGATTTGGCCAACGATTTGGGGAACCTGGTGTCCCGCTCCGTCGCCATGGCGGAAAGGTACTTCCCCGACGGTTTGCCCAAAGAGCGGCAGCCGGAACCTGTGGACGGCGAGCTGATTGCCATGGCCACCGCCCTTCGCTCCATGGTGGAGGAACAGTGCGACAACCTGCAGATTCCCACCGCCATTGCGGAAATCTTTAAATTTATTTCCCGCTGCAACAAGTATATCGACGAAACGGCCCCCTGGCTGCTGGCCAAGGACGATGCAAACCGCGTGCGGCTGGCCACCGTTCTCTACAACCTGCTGGAGAGCATCCGCATTTTCGCCATCCTGCTCACCCCCTTTATGCCCCACACCTCCCCCAGGATTTTTGCCCAAATCGGCGCCGACGAGAGCATCACAACCTGGGAGCACGCAGGAACCTTTGGGCTGTTGCCTGCCACGGTGAAGGTGCAAAAAGGCGAGACCCTCTTCCCCCGCATTGACGCCGAAAAGGAACTGGCGGAGCTGGCGGCGTTGGGGGCCCCTTCCAAGTCCAAGCCGGCCGCTCCGGCTCCTGCTCCCAAGGAAGCCGCCAAACAACCGGAAGGGGTGGCTTCCCTGATTGACATCCAGGACTTCGCCAAAGTGGACCTGCGGGTGGCCAAGGTGGTTGCCTGCGAGCCGGTGGAAAAATCGGACAAACTGCTGCGGCTTCAGTTGGAGGACGGCGTCGGAACCCGTCAGGTGGTCAGCGGAATCCGCCAGTGGTACGCCCCGGAGGATTTGATTGGCAAGAAAATCGTGCTGGTGGCCAACTTAAAGCCGGCCAAACTGCGCGGGGTCGAAAGTCAGGGGATGATTTTGGCCGCCGATTCCGGCGACGGCGCCCGGGTTATCTTTGTGGATAACGACTTACCCAACGGTTCCAAGATACGTTAAATCCAAGCGGGCATCCGGCATTGTGCGGCGGCCCGCTTCCTTTATATTGGGAAACCCACTGTGGCACTCGACAACTTTAGTGGTGCTTCCTTCTCCATCGAACATATACTGGTGATAAGTTCGGTGGAGAAATCGACTGCATTAAAGGAGTTTTGCAGTGTGAGGACATTCAAGAAAATCATCAATTTTATGTTCAGCCGCCTTTTTATGGTGGCGATGATGCTCCT
>JAKPGH010000009.1 GCA_029550985.1 Bacillota bacterium | reverse complement strand
TGGACGACCTGGAGTACACCTACATGGAGGACAGCATCGGCACCATCAGCGACTGGCGGCGCCGCGGCTACGTGTACGAAATTCCCTTCCGCTGTCTGTACGGAAAGGAAGTGCTCAACCTTCTGGTGGCGGGGCGCAACATATCGGTCACCGAATCCATGTGGGACATCACCCGGGTCATTCCCCCCTGCATCGTCACCGGTCAGGCGGCGGGAGTGGCCGCTTCCCTCACCAGCGATTTCCCATCTCTGGACGTCGGCATCCTGCAACAAAAACTGGTGGAGCAGGGAGTGCGCCTTCACTGCGACGATATTCTGCGTTAGACAACGGGTTTGTGTCCCACTCCCCTGTACGTATTCTCCTAGGAAAGCACCCTTCTGAAAGAGGGTGCTTTTTGTTTGGTAAATATAGACTAAATAGATAATCATACATCGTCATTATGAATAAAAATGTTGTGCAAAGCAACGCCTAAGACCCCAAACAGGGACGTATATGTCCTCCTATTTCATGTCTGCTGAGGGATATCACAACGATGTAATTTAATGACTAAATATACAAATCGTATTGTCCGTCAATGGAAATGCTCCGCTTTTCAGCTATAATGACGACGTGGACTGATGAACAACGAAACAATCACTACATAAAGGAGATCCCGATCATGAGTTTTGTAAACTGAAGAACGGAGCGTGTGAAGGAAAATGAGTCGACCGCCGAAATATTGGCTGCCCTTGCAAAAATGTAAAAATATCAGGGCTGTGTTTGTACAGCCCTTTTGCTTTTGCATCAACCGCCATGTCTGCGCGGTAAGGTGGCGTTACATGACGCCTTCCGCCCTTTTCGCATATACTGGATTATCCCGCACGAAAGGAAGTGGAATATGTTTGTTGGCTATTATCGCAAACGCCCTTACCGTCGCCTGAGGCTGGGCCCCATCGGAGGATATCAGGGCATGTTCGCCCCCGACTGGATGTACGCCCGAGCGGTGGAGGCCGCCATCAACGGGGAACCGTTCAACTGCAACTGCCCCTGCGACCGATGTTGGCACTGCCGTCGATGCCGTCCTTGGAGATAATTCGCAACCAAAAACAAAAACTGTCCAACCAGAACGATGAAACGCTCCGAAAGTTGCGTTCACTTCGGCGATGTTGCAAGTTGAACAGGCATGCTCAAAAAAGCAAAAATGGCCGCTTTCCTTCAAAAAAGAAGAGGGCAAAAATGAAAACGTCGCCCGGCAAAAGGACCGGCTGTGTTTCGACATAACAAAAACCGCATGAACCCAATGGTCATGCGGTTTTTCTATGGCAGGGGCAGAAGGATTCGAACCCTCGGCACACGGTTTTGGAGACCGTTGCTCTACCAGCTGAGCTATACCCCTATTTTGTGAGTCCGTTTTATAGTATAGCTTTTCCAGCAAGAATTGTCAAGCACTTTTCTTTCTTGCAACGAAAAAAGACGCCTCGTATGGGAGGCGTCTTTTTTATCTTTGTATAGGAGTTCAGCCGGCCATTTCGTCCCGGGCTTTTTGCTCCTCAATCGCCTGCTGCACAATCATATCCTTGACCTTCATCAGGCGAGTGGTGTTGCCGCGGTCGTTTTCTTCCAGCTTCATCCGAATATACCGAATGGTTTCCTGCAGATTGGGAATCCGGACATACTCCAGGGCGTTTACGGTGCGCCGGGTCTTTTCGATTTCCTCCGCCAACAGCTGGGCGCTCTTTTCCATCTGCGCCAGCTTCAGCATGTAGGGCAGCACGTCGGCCAATGCGGCCACCGAACTGTCCAGCTCGCCGGAGGTGGAAACAAAGCCGTAGGAGTAGTTGTCCCCTTCCCCGCCGGAGGTTTCAAAGCTGAACACCGGCACTACGACGCTCATCAGGTTTTGGGAACCAACCTCCAGCTCCACCCGCTGCTTGGGCATCATCAGCGCTTCGTCCAAGGCCTCGGGACTCATGACGGCACCTGCAATGACAAAGCCTTCGTACACTCCCATGATTTTTTCTTCCACGATTTTGCGAAGTTCCTGATTTTCCCGCACCAAAGCCAGGAATTTTTTCATCAGGTCGTCCCGCTTATCTTTGAGGAGCTTGTGCCCCTTTTGGGAGGTCCTCAGCTTCTTTTTGAGGTTGGCCAACTCCATCCGAGTTGGGTTGACGCGTATCAGGGCCATAACAGTACCCCCTTACTGCGCCTTTTTGGGCAGGTATTTCTCGATGAATTCAGGGCGAATTCGCTTGAGTTCGGTGGTGGGCAGAAGGGACAAAAGCTCCCAGCCGATGGTCAGAGTCTCCTCGATGGAGCGGTCGGTGTCGAAACCCTGGGAGACATAGCGCTTTTCAAACTCGTCGGCGAACCTGGCGTAGAGCAAGTCCAGTTCGGACAACGCGGCCTCGCCCAAAATGGTCATCAGTTCCTTGGCTTCCTTGCCCTGGGCGTAGGCGGCAAAGAGCTGGTTCATGGTTCCCGCATGGTCCTCACGGGTTTTGCCCGCTCCGATCCCCTTATCCTTTAGACGGGACAGGGAGGGCAGCACGTCGATGGGAGGCATAACGCCCTTGCGGAACAGCTCCCGGGACAGGATAATTTGCCCTTCGGTGATGTAGCCGGTCAGGTCGGGGATGGGGTGGGTCTTGTCGTCCTCCGGCATGGTGAGGATGGGAATCATGGTGATGGAACCCTTGGAATCCTTCCGCCGGCCCGCACGCTCGTAGATGGTGGCAAGGTCGGTGTAGAGGTATCCGGGATAGCCGCGGCGGCCGGGCACTTCCTTACGGGCGGAGGAAACCTCCCGCAGAGCTTCGGCGTAGTTGGTAATGTCGGTCAGGATGACCAGCACGTGCATATCCTTGTCAAAGGCCAGATACTCGGCGGCGGTCAACGCCATACGAGGAGTGGAAATACGCTCGATGGCCGGGTCGTTGGCCAGGTTGATGAACAGCACGGTGCGGTCCAAAGCTCCGGTGACCCGGAAGTCTTCGATGAAGAAGTTGGCTTCCTCGAAGGTGATGCCGATGGCGGCGAACACGACGGCGAATTTGCTGTCGGTACCCAGCACCTTGGCCTGACGGGCAATCTGAGCCGCCAACTTGGCATGGGGAAGACCGGAACCGGAGAAGATGGGCAGCTTCTGGCCGCGAACCAGGGTGTTCAGGCCGTCGATGGCGGAGATACCCGTTTGGATAAACTCGGAAGGATAGTCTCGGGCGGCGGGGTTCATGGGCAGGCCGTTAATGTCCAGCCGCTTGTCGGGGATGATGTTGGGGCCGCCGTCGATGGGGTTGCCCATGCCGGAGAAGATGCGTCCCAGCATATCCTCGGAGACGGGCATATCCTGGCTCTTGCCCAAAAAGCGCACCTTGGATTGCTCCAGGTTAATGCCGGTGCTGCTTTCAAACAACTGCACCAGCACGTTGCTGCCGTTGACTTCCAAAACCTTGCAGCGGCGAATGCTGCCGTCCGCCAGTTCGATTTCGCCCAGTTCGTTGTAGGCTACGCCTTCCACGCCCTGGACCAGCATCAGAGGACCGGCCACTTCCTGTATGGTTCTGTATTCCTTAATCATTGTCGGCGGCCTCCTTTGTCAGCAGAGAGGCAAGCTCCGCTTCCAATTCCTGCTTGGTATTCTTGATATACGTCAGGGCTTCTTCCTCGGGAACATACTTGGCTCTGGCAATCTTTTCCTTCACCTTCATGGCGAAGATGTCCTCCACCCGGGCTCCCGCCTTCAGGGCTTCGTGGGAACGGCGGGAGAAGGAGATGACCAAATCCAGCATGGCCACCTGCTTGGCCAGGGAGGTGTAGGTGTCCACCTCGTCAAAGCCGTTCTGCTGCAGGTAGTCCTCCCGAATCATACGGGCGGCTTCCAGCTTGAGGCGGTCGGAGGCGGAAAGGGAGTCGTAACCGACCAACTGCACAATTTCCTGCAGCTCCGCCTCTTCCTGCAGAATGGCCATGGTTTCGGCGTGGAGGTCGCCCCAGCCTTCCATGACATTGTTGTTCATATACTCTTTGATTTGGTCCAGATAGAGGGAGTAGGAGTTCAACCAGTCGATGGCGGGGAAGTGGCGGCGGTATGCCAGAGAGCTGCTCAGCTCCCAGTACACCTTGACGATGCGCAGGGTGGACTGCACCACAGGGTCGGACATGTCGCCGCCGGCCGGGGAAACGGCGCCGATGGCGGAAATGGAGCCTTCCCGGTCCTCGTTGGGGCTGCACAGCGTCTTGACCTTGCCGGCCCGCTCATAGAACTGGGCCAGACGGCTGGTCAGATAGGCAGGATAACCTTCTTCGCCAGGCATCTCTTCCAGACGGCCGGACATTTCCCGCAGGGCCTCGGCCCAACGGCTGGTGGAGTCGGCCATAATGGCCACGTTGTAGCCCATATCCCGGAAGTACTCGGCAATGGTAATGCCAGTGTAGATGCAGGCTTCCCGGGCGGCCACCGGCATATCGGAGGTGTTGGCAATCAGCACCGTCCGCTCCATGATGGACTTGCCGGATTTGGGGTCTTTCAGCTCGGGGAACTCCATCAGAACGTCGGTCATTTCGTTGCCGCGCTCGCCGCAGCCGATGTACACCACAATGTCCACGTCGGCCCACTTGGCCAGCTGGTGCTGAACCACCGTCTTGCCGGAACCGAAGGGCCCGGGAACAGCGGCGGTGCCTCCCCGTGAGATGGGGAACAAGGTATCGATGACGCGCTGGCCCGTCACCATGGGGGTGTTGGGAGGCAGCTTGCTCTTATAGGGGCGCTGCTTCCGAACAGGCCAACGCTGCAGCATTTGAACGGTCACTTCCGAGCCGTCTGCCTTGCGGATGGTGGCAATGGGCTCGACGATGGTGAACTGTCCCGGTTGGATTTTGACCAGTTCGCCCTCCACGCCGACCGGGCAGAGGATGCGGTGGGTAATGATGGAAGTCTCCTGCACGGTACCCAGAACGTCGCCGGGGTAAACTTTGTCCCCCACCTTTGCCACCGGGACAAAGTCCCACCTTTTGTTGTGATCCAGGGAGGTGACTTCGATGCCTCTGGTAATACAGCTTCCCACCATTTGACGCATGACTTCCAGCGGGCGCTGGATACCGTCAAAAATCATGGTGAGGATGCCGGGGGCCAGCTCTACCGAAAGCGGGGCGCCGGTGGACACCACCTGAGCTCCGGGCCGAAGGCCGGAGGTTTCTTCGTATACCTGGATAGAAGCGCGGTCGCCGCGCATCTCGATGATTTCGCCAATGAGCCTCTGTTCGCCAACGTGCACCATGTCGAACATGTTGGCATCCCGCATACCCTTGGCCACAACCAGCGGACCCGCTATTTTGACAATTGTGCCGATACTCGCCAATCTTTTCACCTGCTTTCTAATGATTGAGTATATCCGCACCCACGGCCCGCTCTACGCTTTTGCGCAGGTTTTCCATACCAATGCCGAGGGTTCCATCCCGTCCCGGGATGGGAATAATCGCGGGGATCCGCGTATCCTTGTATTTGTCAAGCAGTCCGGGAGCCTTTGCCAGAGCCTGCTCGGTGATGAACACCACTCCGTACGCTTCCTTCACCAGCCGCTCCACTATGGAAAAAATATCGGCAGGCTCCTCCACCTCGAATACCTCGAAGCCTACGGCGCGAAAGCCCATGACGCTTGCTTTTTCGCCCACTACGGCTATTTTGCTACGCATAGGTTTCACGCAACCTTTCTTTAATCAAATCAGGCGCCACCCCCGCCAGGCGGGAGGCCATTACAATGCGCACCGCCTTGATTTCCGCTTCCTTGGCGGCGGCGTACACAATCAGCAGCTCCACCCCGAAGGGGATTAGCCGGACACTGTTCAGCACGTTGGTGATGCAGTCGTCACAAAGGCGTTCAAACTGGGTCAGCCCCTTGCCGCCGCGCAGCGCGTCAAAGGCTGGCTCCAGGATGGGGCCGTAATCGCTGCCCTGCATCAGCGCGATGATGCTGTCCATTCCTCTGGCAAAGGCGTCGGCCAGGGCGCCCACGTCCAAATGGCCGCCGGGAACCAGCACCCGCTTGACAAAGTCCAGCTCCTTGCCAATCCGTTGAATGCGCACCACGCTGCGCAGGTTGGCAATGTCGATTTTGGTCTTAATCAACTTGTGAAGGAAAGGAATCTTATACTCCATTGCCTTTTGCAGCATGGCCGCCAGCATGGCTTTGTCCACAATGACGTCCACCCACTGGGGGTCGCCGGTGCGGGCCAGCGCGTCGGTGGCCTCGGCAACGGCTTCCGCCAAAAGGCAGGGGGTCTGTTCATACTTCTGCAGCCGGAATTCCTCCCGCAGCACAGCCACCGGAACGCTGCCCATTTCCACCAGCTCAACCTGCTCCCTGTTCATGGCCTGCGCCTTGATGAGAAGCTTTAAGTTGAGGGCGTCGTACTCGTAGCGCAGCAAGTCCAAAAAACCGTGCTCCTTGGAAAGGCTCTTGAGAAAATCGTAGGTTTGGGCTAGATTTTCGCTCAGCGCCCTTTCGTACTGCTCCAAGGGGATTCCCACCCCGATGCCGGCATCGTTGGCAATTTTCCAGGCTTCGTCCAGGGTTGGGGCCTCAATCATCTGGATGAGCTGCCGGTGGGTCAGGAGTTTGCGTTCCAAAGACTTAATCCGGGAACTTGCATGGAGGAAATCGGTATCCTTAAACTTGACCAACCTTTCACCCCCGCCCTACGAAAACAGAATTGCGGAGGTTTCCCCCTCCAGATTTTCCCGCACGCCGGCAACCAGTACCTCAAACGTACAGTTGAATTCAATATCCCCCTGCTTGAGAATAAATCCGCCTGCAAAGTCGCCGACCTGGTCGGACAGCTTCGCGGTGAGGGCGCGGGCGCGGTTGCCGCTCAGCAGCTTCTTGACCTGCTCCAGGAAATCGCCGGAGAAGGTTTCTTTAAGCTGCTGTTTTTTGAATATGGAATTGACGGTGTCCACCACAAGAGGGCCTACCTCTTTGCGGTCGGCCGCGTTGAAAATAAACTCGGCGTCGGCGGTCTGATACTGAATGGCGCTTTTGACCATCAGCTGAACCCGCTCCTGCACCGACATGTTGCAGAGCATCTCCAGAGCCTTGTCAAAAGCCTTGGCCACGCACTCCTGCCGGGCGGCAAGGAGCATCTTGCGCCGGTCCACCTCGGCCTGGCTGACAGCTCGGTCAGCGATAAACGCCGCCTTGACCTTGGCTTCGGCCAGGATGCTTTCGTAAGCTTGGTCAGCCTTGGCTTGGTAATCGGCGAGAATGGCCTCCGCCTCCGCTTTGGCGGCGGCAATCTGCTCGTCTGCCCAGGCCTGAGCCTCTGCCTGAATTCTATCGGTTATCGCAATGACAGCGTTTTTTTCACTCACTTGCTCACATCCCAACTTACATCAATATGCCAAGGACCATCAGCAGAGAGGCCAGGAAAGACAAGATCGCGTAGGTTTCCACCATGGCGGCGTACAGCATGCCCTTGGAGGTGTGGTCGGGATGCTTGGCGACGATGTTCATGCCGGCGGCGGAAACTCTACCTTGCGCAATACCCGAAACCCAACCAACCAAAGCGACCGGCATGCAAGCGGCAAAAATTTTCAGACCCATTTCCAGAGAAATGTCGATCATGGTGCCGCCGGGCATCATACCGGTGAAGAACAGCACCAGGAATCCGATGAGGAAGCCGTAAATACCCTGGGTACCGGGCAGCAGGGTCAGAATCAAAGTGTTGCCGAACTTATCGGGGTCTTCCACCACGACGCCGGATGCCGCTTCACCGGCAATTCCCACACCCCTGGCGGAGCCAAAACCGGAAAGGATAACCGCCAGCGCGGCACCCAAGGCGGCAAAAACCGGGCCGGACATACCAAGCAGAGTACCTACCATTGCATTTGTTTCCATTTTTGTCTTCCTCCTTATTGTGTAACCTTGATATATTTGGTGTTGGCTGCAAGGGGCGTGTAGAGTCTTCCGCCGCCTTCGTAGAATTTGCCGAAAAACTCCACGTAGTGCAATCTTGCAGCATGAACATAGCATCCGAGGGTGTTAATTCCCAAGTTAAGGGCCGAACCGATTACAAAGACAACAAGGTAATACAAAAAGCCGAAGATGCCGCCTCCCAGCAGGGTTCCGATGATATTGAACACCTGGGCGATAATACCGCCAGAAAGACCCAAAGCCAGAATGCGGGAATAGCTG
>JAKPGH010000007.1 GCA_029550985.1 Bacillota bacterium | reverse complement strand
ACGCCATCAAGCAGTTGGCCGGGTTGGCCGACGACATCTACCTCATTTCTCCGGTGGTGCTGGAGCCCATCATCAAGCTGAAAAAGGTCAATCTGGGCGCTCACAGCCTCACTTTGAGCCTGGAGGAGGTTCTCATCTGTCTTTCCATCTGCGCCGCCACCAATCCCACGGTGGAACACGCCATGGCGCAACTGCCCAAGCTGCGGGGCTGCGAGGCCCACGCCAGCTACATTGTTCCTGACGGAGATGAAAAGACCATGCGTCGCCTGGGGCTTAACCTCACCTGCGAGCCGGTGTTCCCCAGCGAGCACCTGTATTACGAATAAATCCCCTTTCCCCTAAACAAGAGCACCGCCTGCTTTCGACCGAAAACAGACGGTGCTCTTATTTTGCCGTTATTCCAGTTCAAAGGCTCCGGTGTAGAGCTGATAGTATTTTCCCTTCTGGGCGATGAGTTCCCGATGGCTGCCCCGCTCGATGATCCGCCCGTGCTCCAACACCATGATGACGTCGGCGTTGCGCACGGTGCTCAGTCGGTGGGCGATGACAAAGGTGGTCCGCCCCGTCATCAGGGAGTCCATTCCCCGCTGGACAATGCTTTCGGTGCGGGTGTCGATGGAGGAGGTGGCCTCGTCCAAAATCATCACCGGCGGGTCGGCCACCGCCGCTCTGGCAATGGCGATGAGCTGCCGCTGCCCCTGAGAAAGGTCGGAGCCGCTCCCGTCGATGACGGTGTCGTACCCCTGGGGAAGCCGCTTGATAAAGCCGTGGGCTCCCGCCAGTTTGGCGGCGGCGTAGACCTCCTCGTCGGTGGCGTCCAGGCGCCCGTAGCGGATGTTTTCCATCACGGTGCCGGTAAAGAGGTTGGTATCCTGCAGCACCATTCCCAGCGAACGGCGCAGGTCGGACTTTTTGATTTTCCGAATGTCGATGCCGTCATAATAGATGCTGCCGGCGGGCAGGTCGTAAAAGCGGTTGATGAGGTTGGTGATGGTGGTTTTGCCGGCCCCGGTGGCGCCCACAAAGGCCACCTTCTGACCGGGCTTTGCATAGAGGGTGATGTTGTGGAGGACCGGCTTGCCCTCCTCGTAGGCAAAGTCCACGTTCTCAAAGCGGACGTCACCCTCCAGCTTGTGGTAGGTGACGGTGCCGTCCTCATGGGGCTGCTTCCAGGCCCAGAGGTTGGTGCGCTCCTTGCATTTGGTCAGGTTGCCGTCTTTGTCGTAGCAGGCGTTGACCAGGGTGACGGTGCCGCTGTCCTCCTCGGAGGTTTCGTCCATCAGTTGGAAGATGCGGCCTGCTCCCGCCAGGGCCATAATCACCGAGTTCATCTGCTGGCTCACCTGGCCGATGGGTCCGGTAAAGGAGCGGGAAAGCTGGAGGAAGGAGGCAATACCCCCCAGCGTCAGGCTTCCGATGCCGTTGATGGCCAAAAACCCGCCCACAATGGCGATGAGAACATACTGGATGTTGCCCAGATTCATCATCATGGGCATCAGGGAGTTGGCCAGCCGGTTGGCCTGGGTGGCGGCGGCGCAAAGCTCCTGGTTGAGGGCGTCAAACTTTTCCTTTGCCCGCTCCTCATAGCAGAACACCTTGACCACCTTTTGGCCGTGGGTCATCTCCTCGATGTAGCCGTTGAGGGTACCCAAATTTTCCTGCTGCTTGATAAAGTAGCGGGCGCTGGAGCCTCCCACCTTGCCCGCTACTTTGGTGATGACAAACACCATCACCACCACCAGCCCGGTGAGGGGAATGCTCACCGAGAGCATGGCGATGAACACAAAGAGAATGGAAACGGCGGAGCTTAAAAACTGGG
>JAKPGH010000001.1 GCA_029550985.1 Bacillota bacterium | reverse complement strand
ACGCCATGCGGTACACCACCCTGGTGGTGGCCTCCGCTTCGGAAAACGCTGCTATGCTCTACCTTGCGCCCTACAGCGGTATGGCCATTGCAGAGCACTGGATGGAGCAGGGCAAGGATGTCCTCGTTGTGCTGGACGACCTTTCCAAACACGCGGTGGCCTACCGCACCATGAGTTTGCTGCTCCGCAGGCCCCCCGGCCGGGAGGCTTACCCCGGCGACGTCTTTTATCTCCACTCCCGCCTGCTGGAGCGGGCCGGGCGCCTCAGCGAGCAGTACGGAGGCGGCTCCATCACCGCTCTGCCCATCATCGAAACCCAGGGCGGTGATTTAAGCGCCTATATTCCCACCAACGTCATTTCCATCACCGACGGCCAGATTTATCTGGAAACCCAGTCCTTCAACGCGGGCATCCGCCCCGCCATCAATCCGGGGCTGTCGGTTTCCCGGGTGGGAGGGGCCGCCCAGGTGCCGGCCATGAAGAAAATTGCCGGCCCGCTTCGGATCGAACTGGCCCAGTACCGGGAACTTTCTTCCTTTGCCCAGTTCGCCTCCGATTTAGATAAGGACACCCAGCGGCGGCTGCGCCACGGCGAGCGGATTGTGGAGATTCTCAAGCAGCCCCAGTATAGCCCCATGCCCCTGGAGCACGAGATTCTCATTCTCTTTGCCGTCACCCGCCACTGCCTGGACGACATTCCGGTGGAGGACGTGCTGGATTTCCAGAAACACCTCCTCGAACATTTCGAAGTCTGGCATGGGGATATCCTGGACGAAATCCGCCAAACCAGGGACCTTTCTCCCGACCTGGAAAAGCGCATGCTCAAAGCCGTTCAGGAGTTTAAAACCACATATCTGTCCTAGTCTTAGTAAGGAAAAACAAGGGCCGCACCAAAAGTGCGGCCCTTTTCGCCGGAATCAAAAATACCGCAGACCATTGGTCTGCGGTATTTCAGCAATCAACTTACTGAGCGGAAGTAAAACGAGAGGGGTTGATTTTCACACCGGGGCCCATGGTGGTGGCCACGACGCAGCTCTTGATATACTGGCCTTTGGCCGCGGCAGGCTTTGCCTTGATAATGGCGTCCATCAGGGCGTTGAGGTTTTCCTGCAGCTTTTCTACGCCAAAAGAGGCCTTGCCGATGGGGCAGTGAATGATGTTGGTCTTGTCCAGGCGGTATTCAATCTTACCGGCCTTGGCTTCGGTAACGGCGCGGCCCACATCGGGGGTGACGGTGCCGGCCTTGGGGTTGGGCATCAAGCCACGGGGACCGAGAATCTTACCCAAACGGCCCACCACGCCCATCATGTCGGGAGTGGCGATGACCACGTCAAAGTCCATCCAGCCCTCTTTCTGGATTTTATCCACCAGATCGGCGCCGCCCACATACTCGGCTCCGGCCGCTTTGGCTTCTTCCATCTTGTCTTCCTTGCAGAACACAAGGACGCGAACCTTTTTACCGGTACCGTTGGGCAGAACCACGGCGCCGCGGACCTGCTGGTCGGCGTGACGGGAGTCTACGCCCAGACGAACGTGGAGCTCCACGGTTTCGTCAAACTTTGCCTTGGCAGTGCCAAGGCAGACCTTGAGGGCTTCATCCACATTGTGAAGAGTAGCGCGATCAAAGGTTTTTTGGCTGTCTCTGTATTTCTTTCCTCTAAACATACTGCATCCCCTCCTACTCTTCCACCTGGACACCCATGGAGCGGGCGGTTCCTTTGATCATGCTCATGGCGGCTTCCAAGCTGCCCGCGTTGAGGTCGGGCATTTTCTGCTCGGCAATTGCCTTGACCTGAGCCTTGGTCAGGGTACCAACCTTATCTTTGTTGGGTACGCCAGAAGCCTTTTCCAGTCCCAGAGCCTTTTTAATCAGCACAGGGGCGGGAGGAGTCTTGGTAATAAAAGAGAAGGTACGGTCTGCATAAACGGTGATGACCACCGGAATGATAAGACCTACGTCGTTCTTGGTGCGCTCGTTGAACTCTTTGGTGAACGCCATGATATTGACACCGTGCTGACCCAGAGCAGGACCAACAGGCGGAGCGGGTGTCGCTTTGCCCGCAGGGATTTGTAGCTTAATATAGCCGACTACCTTTTGTGCCATGTTGCACCTCCAAAATTAGTGGTTCCTTGCGAAGAGGATGTCATGCTCCTCTTCTCCCACAGGCCGGCTCGGAACACGCCGACCCAGTGTGCGGACCAACCGCACATGGTTTATAAACAACCCCAAAAGGTTGCTCATAACAGAATTAGTTGAGAGCTTCTACCTGCCTTAGCTCCAGCTCCACCAAAACGTCCTTGCCCATCATGGAAACGGAAACCCGCACCAGGTCGTTTTCAGGCTCGATGGATTCCACTGTGCCGATAAAGCCCTCGAGGTAACCGTCGATGACCTTGACGGAATCCCCCACTTTAAAGTTGACAACAATTTCCTTCTTCTCCACACCAAGACGGGCCACTTCTTCGTCGGTGAGGGGAACGGGCCGGGAACCGGGACCTACAAAGCCGGTGACTCCGCGGATGTTGCGCACAACGTACCAGCTCTCGTCGGTCATAATCATTTTGACCATGACGTAGCCCGGATAAATCTTGCGCTCCACTTCTTTTTTCTTATTGTCTTTAATTTCCACCACTGTTTCGGTGGGAACCCGCACTTCGTGGATTAAATCCTGCAGTTTTCGGTTTTCCACCGCTTTTTCGATGTTGGTGGCCACTTTGTTTTCGTAACCCGAATAGGTGTGAACCACGTACCACCTGGCTTCTTCCGGCATATGACGCTCCTTACGATCGTTATGATCCAAAGACCAGCTTAATGATGGTGCCCAACAACAAGTCGAATCCGCCAATGGCGATGGCGGACAGAATCATGAATACAAGCACCGCGCCGGTATTGTTGAGAACCTGCTTGCGACTGGGCCAAACAACCCGCTTCATTTCGCCCTTAGCGTTGCGGAAAAACCGGGCGATCCGACTGAAGATACCGACTTTGGCTTCGCCGGTATTAGCGTTAGTAGACATAATTTTCTCCGCCTTTCCGCCTATTTGGTTTCCCGGTGAAGAGTGTGCTTGCGACAGAATCTGCAGTACTTGTTCATCTCCAGACGGTCGGGGTCGTTCTTCTTGTTCTTCATGGTGTTGTAGTTGCGTTGCTTGCACTCCGTGCAGGCCAGGGTAATTTTTACTCGCATGATTTCGGCGCCTCCCTTAATCGGAATGATAATGGGTCGCAATCACAGCAAAGCCGTGCCGACCCTGCCTCCCTCCGTGCAGCCCGCAAGATCAGAAAACCTCGGCGCAAGGCCAATGCTCTCGTTTTGCCAACTGCGAGGGTCTCTGCGTTTTAGCGCAAAAAAATAAAACCCTCTAGAGGTAATAACACTATAACATAGTGTAGCTGGTCCGTCAAGAGTTTTTTGCGCAAATACGGGAAAATTCAGATGAAATGCTTCTTGAACTGTATTTTGCCCCGAAGGATGGTATTTGATACCACCTTTTTTACAAAATAACCGCATGCAGCGGAACGCGCCGCCCATTGGCCGGGTGCCGGTGTTGCGGAAGTGTCTTACCAAACGTTCCAGTTGACTTTGCCGCGGATGTTCAAAAAACATGCCGCGCATTCGGACAATAAAAAAGCACCGCCCCCGCTATTGCAAGGACAGCACCCCTTGGTGGACGATGAGGAACTCGAATCCCCGACCCTTCGCACGTCAAGCGAATGCTCTACCAGCTGAGCTAATCGTCCATATGAATCGGGACAAGCCCGATTGACAAAGTGAATTATACAAGATAAAAGCGAAAATTGCAACCGGTTCTTTACAGAATCGGGTGAAATGCCATAAATTTTAAAAAATGAATGTAAAAAAATATAAAACCTGCCCAATTTTATGCGCCTAAACCTGCAAATCCGTCATTTCCACCATCTTGCCCTGATAGGGCCCCAAGGCAGGTCCTGCCACCTCTTCCACAAAATACTGGGTTTGCTGGGGTGCAAGGCCGGTAAATTCCTCCGGCTTTAAAATTTCCTCCAGCTCCTGCAGGCTAAGGCCAAAGGCCGGGTCGGCGGCGATGCGGGCAATCAAATCGTTTTCTCCGCCCTGCTCCTTCACCACCCGCCCCGCTTCGATGGAATGGCGGCGCAGCCGCTCGTGGAGCTCCTGACGGTTTCCGCCCTTTTTCACCGCCATCATCATGATGTTTTCGGTGGCCATAAAGGGCAGCTCCTGCATTACCCGCTGGCGGATAACCTTGGGGTAGACCACCAGGCCGTCGCAGACGTCCAGCAGGATGTTCAAAATGGCGTCCACCGCCAAAAAGGCTTCGGCAACCGCAATCCGCCGGTTGGCGGAATCGTCCAGCGTCCGCTCAAACCACTGGGTGGCGGCGGTCAGTGCGGGGTTGAGCAAATCCACCATCACGTAGCGGGCAAGGGCGGTAATCCGCTCGCAGCGCATGGGGTTGCGCTTGTAGGGCATGGCGGATGAACCAATCTGGCTCTTGCCAAAAGGCTCCTCCACTTCCTTAAAGCTTTGGAGCAGCCGCAGGTCGTAGGAGAACTTGCTGGCCGACTGAGCCAGCCCCGCCAGGGCCGACAGCACCTGAAAATCTACCTTGCGGGAATAGGTTTGCCCCGAAACGGGCACCACCTGTTGAAAACCGAAATCTTTGGCAATCATCTGTTCCAGCTTCTGCACCTTGGACTGGTCCCCTTCAAACAGCTCCAAAAAGCTGGCCTGGGTGCCGGTGGTTCCCTTGGAACCCAGGAAAGCGATGCTGTCGATGCGATGATCCAGCTCGGACAGGTCCATCATGAGCTCGTTGATCCAGAGGGTGGCCCGCTTGCCCACGGTGGTGAGCTGGGCGGGCTGGAGATGGGTATACCCCAGGCAGGGCA
>JAKPGH010000323.1 GCA_029550985.1 Bacillota bacterium | reverse complement strand
CAGCTCCCTAAGGGTTGCATCATCGTGGTAGCTGGTGTCCTGGTAGCTGAGCATGCAGTCATCGCTGCCGGGAACACCCATGTAGTAGTTGGCTCCCGCCATTGCCAAAAGCATTATGGCGTTTTCCTGGTCATTCTGGTCCACCTTGACGTGGTTGGTATAGCAGGGGGCCATCCCCATGGGCAATCCTATGAGTTTGCCCATGAAGTGATCTTCCAGGCTGGCACGGATTATCTGCTTGCCATCGTACAAGGTCTCAGGGCCAATAAAGCCGGATACGTTGTTTACCATAAAGGGCATGTATCTCCTGCCAAAACCGTAGGTCCTGGCTTCAAGGGTCTGCATATCCGCACCGTGGTGGCTTTCCAGGGACAGTTCCGAACCCTGGCCGGTTTCGAAGTACATCAGGTTTGGCCCTGCAGCGTAGCCTTCCCTCTTTATCAGGTCAAGGGCCTCATCCAGGATGGATGCACTGACGCCGAATACCTTGTTGCAGCTTTCGCTGCCGGCAATGCTCTGGAAGAACATGCATGCCTTTGCGCCCTTCTCCACCGCCTTCATTTGTGTTGTCACGTGGGACAGCACGCAGTTTTGGGTGGGTATGGCCCATTCCATGATGAAATCGTAGGTGGCATTCAGTAGCTTTATGGTATTTTCTACCGTATCTTCATTGGGGTTTATGCCGATTACCGCATCGCCGGAGCCATAGCTGAGGCCCTCCATTACCGATGCCAGGATGCCTTCTACGCTGTCGGCGGGATGGTTGGGCTGTATGCGGTAAGACAGGGTGCCGGGGAGACCAATTTCCGTCCTATTCTTGGTGACGACCCGTATTTTGGAGGCGGCATAGACCAGGTCCATGTTGGACATGAGCTTTGCCACGGCCGAAACCATCTCAGCCGTAAGGCCAACCGAAATGCGGCGTATGTCCTCTCCGGCGGTGCCATGGGAAAGGAGCCATTCCCTAAATTCCGCTACCGTCATGTGACTGATGCTGTTATACACTCCCTTGCACAGGCCGTCATCGATGACCCTGGTGACTTCGTCCTCTTCGTAAGGAATGACCGGGTTTTCCCTGAGCTCCTTTAAGGTCAGTTCCGCCAAAACCCTTTTGGCGGCTATCCTCTCCTCATTGCTCTCTGCAGCAATTTTGGCAAACACGTCGCCGGACTTTTCCTCACTGGCCTTGGCCAGGATTTCCTTTATGGAAAAGAAGGTATAGTGTTTGCCAAAGAGTCTCGTGGTCCAAGGCATGCCTAATCACCTCCCAGCATGCTTATTTTTTCCAGGACCAGCTCTGCAATTTTATCACACAGGGCAGGGTCGAGCTTTTTTTCATTGCAGATTTCCCTAATCATCTCCCTGATACTCTCGCGACTGTCCCTTTCCTTTAGCTTAATTCCCGCCACCTTTAAGGCATCCTTGGCCCCCGGCAGCAGCATAGTATCGGGGTCAATATAGATTTCCTTGACTCCCTGAAAATAGAGTTCCTGTATGTCCTGAGCGGTTATTATTTTCCTGCTCACCATTTCACCCCCTCAAAGAACAGCTTTCAGCACGTCCCTGGAAACCGATGGAATTACTATGCTCTTTACCAGCATTCCTTCCTCTTGAGCGGTCTTTACGCCTGCCTGCACGGCGGACTCCACGGCACTGACATCGCCCAGCATGGTAACGTAGGATTTGCCGCCCAAGCCCATGGCAGGCCGTATTTCTACCAGTCTAGCTCCTCCGGTCTTGGCTGCGGCATCTGCTGCCAGAATGCAGGAAGCTACCGAAAATGTCTCGATGACCCCCAAGGCACTGAGGCTTTCAATCTCTTCGATTGCGGTAGCTGCCTCCAAGGCTGTGAAGACTTCCCTGTGGACATTTGTGATGAATATGCTATCTGCCAGGTACTGCTCTACTATCTGCCTGCCCACATTAAGTGAGTTTCGCACCGCCTCCACGTCGCCACCTATCAGGACGATGTATTTACCGGGGCAAATAGGCCTGGCTAAGTACAATTTGACCGGTGCTTTCTTGACCATGGCATCGGCTGCATCAATACCTGCAGCTATGCTTATGCTCTCTATGAAGCCTATTGCTCTTTCCACCTGTTATCCACCCCCCGGATAACAATTTTGTCGTTGTCGCATTTGACAACGGTGCCATCGATACTGGCATGAACGTGACAGCCGAGTTTGTCTTCCGGAACCCTGCCAATGAGCTGGCCCTTCCTTACCTTCTCCCCTTCGGCAACTATCGGAACTGCAGGTGCTCCCGCGTGCTGCTTCGTACGTATGGTCACTTCCGGGGGCTCTACGAAGCTGCCGTCCACCAAAAAGCCATGCTTGTCGTACTCCGTTATCTTCAGCCTGGCCTTCAAACGTCCGGTAGGGACCTTCCGCCAGTCCCTGGCCTCTCGGGGCAGGAATTCCGTCCTTTCTGTGCTGTATCTTAAGCCGGCTTTGGCCATTTCCTTTTTAATGATTGAATTTACGTATCTGGGCGATAGCTGCTGAGGGCAGGAATAGGCTTCGCACAAGCCGCACTCGCAGCAAAGGAAGGCCTGTTTTATGTGGCCGGTGCTGAGTCTAAAGCCGGCAATTTGCATGGTCTTGTTGGGCTGCAGGTCGTGGCCCAAAAGGTATCGGGGGCACTGCAGAGTGCAGTACAGGCACTGGATGCAGGCAATGCTTGCCATCTTAAGGATGTAGTCAAGGTCGTATTCCTTTTGCCTTACGGCGTGATGATTCTTGGGGAAAACTAATAGGCCGCCGGTAACCTTAGTAATGGGCGAGTCGGGACTTACGATGTTGCCCATCATAGGCCCGCCATCGATGATGACCTTGTCCTTATAGTCAATGCCTAGGAAGCTTAAAAGCCAGCCGATTTGGGTGCCTACGGGTACTCTTAAGGTAATCGGGTTCGGCACATCGCCGCCGACGGTGATGAATTTGTCAGTTACGGGAAGGCCCTCTTCAATGGCAAGGCAGACATTGTACAGGGTCTCGATGTTGTTTACGATGGCCCCAACGGCAAGAGGTATCCCCCCTTCCGGCACCACCCTGCCGGTAACCTCATATACCGTTACATGCTCGTCGCCTGCGGGGAAGAAGTCCTCCATCTCAAATAACTCCACATCCAGCTTGGAGCTTTCCCTGTACTCCTTCAGCGACTTGATGGCATTTTTGTACTTGCGCTTTAATGCAACTACTGCCTTTTTTGCTCCCGTGTACTCTTTTAAATGGTTTAAGCCCTTCAGCACCTTGTCGGGGAATCTGGCCATTATTTCCTTGCTCACATCCAGGAGCGGTTCGCATTCGGCGCCGTTGGCAATGTAGTAGTCGATGCCCTGCTGCTGGAGCTTTGCATAGGTGGGAAATCCTCCCCCTCCGGCTCCTACTATGCCCTTGTCTCTCAACAGTTCCCTGATATCCAATGTCACCATCTCCTAGCCGCTAGATTCAAAATCCATGGAG
>JAKPGH010000321.1 GCA_029550985.1 Bacillota bacterium | reverse complement strand
CAGCCTCAGCATAGATTTAACGCCTAAGGCCGGTGATGATGAGCTTGCGGCGGAGATCCAACAGGTGTTTAACCAGCACATTCGAAAGACGCTGAAAAATGCCTTAGAAAACCTGCTCCCCGGTGGTCTGGTCCCGGTTGTCCTGCAGATGGCGGGTATATCGGCACAGAAGCCGGTGCACCAGGTGACCCGGGAGGAACGGCGCCGGTTGGTCAAAACCATTAAAGACCTGCTGGTGGCCTTAAGCCGTCCCCGCCCGTTGGCAGAGGCAATTGTGACGGCGGGCGGCGTTTCTGTCAAGGAACTCAACCCGCAAACCATGGAGTCCAAACTGGTCAAGAGACTTTACTTTGCCGGTGAGGTGGTGGATGTGGATGGCCTGACCGGGGGATATAACCTGCAGGCCGCCTTTGCCATGGGCTTTTTGGCCGGCGCAGCGGCAGCAGCCGGCCATAAGACAGCAGCCGGCAGCGGGTGATCCGGATTTGGCGCAAGAAGCCTTGTCGGATGCAGCAAGATGTGCTACAATTAAAGACAAAATTTAGGTAGCAAGCAAGTTTGCTCTTGAAGGGTTTTAGCTTATTAAGGATTTCAAGTTGTGGAGAATTGTTTTTTGGCAGGACGGCAGAACGGTAGGACGGCAAGACTGTGGAATGAATGATCCTCATAGTAATTGCAGAATGGCAGAACAGCAGGTAAGGCGATTTTTGTTCATCGCACTCCCTGGAGTGCTTTTTTGCTACCCAAGGTAAAGAGGGGGCGCATAGACATGTCGGAGACGGGAAGCAAATCGGTGGCGCGGGCTGCCTTGCAGATGGCGATGACCTTAAGCCGCGAGGAGGAAAAGGCACTGAAAGAAACCCTGCGCAAGGAAGAGATTTATTCGGCCGCCGTGGATTATGGCGGTGAGGCCCTCACTGCCGTCAGGGCCCTGGTGGAGCGGGCGGTGGTGGCGGGCAAACGCGAAGGCATCATCAAAGATTGCCATGCCGAGGAAGGCGCAGTGGCTGGCGCGGCACGGGAAGCCATCTCCCAGGTGATGACCAAGGCTATTGGCTTGAATATCGGCGGAAAACTGGGTATAGCCCGGCGGGGCGATCATGTGAGCGTGGCTGTGTTCTTTGGCGTGGGCCTGCTCCACTTGGATGAGGTGGCGGTGGGTCTGGGCCACCGCGCCATCGGGTGAGGGTTGAAGCATGGAGCAGGTTCGGGTCCGGGGCATCCGGGGTGCCACCATTGCGCCCGCCGACGATGGGAACGGCATCCTGGAAGTAACCCGGGAGTTATTGCTGCAAATGGCTGAGGCCAATGGATTAACGAAGGATGATATCGTAAGCGTCATTTTTACCGTCACGCCGGATTTGCATGCCGAGTTTCCGGCCAAAGCCGCCCGGGCGCTGGGTTGGGCTGACTTGCCCCTCTTGGGTGCAGTGGAGATGGACCGGCCCGGCGCACCCAGACGGTGTATCCGTGTGCTGATCCATGCCTATACGTCCTTACGCCTTGAGGAGATTCGCCATATCTACCTACGGGGTGCGGAGGTGCTCAGGCCCGACCGGCAGGGGAATGTGACGGTGCAAAGCGAGGAATGAAGGATGAACAACCAAGAAGAACTAATCAGACGTGAAATACTGGGGATTAAAGAATATATTCCTGGGAAACCCATTGAAGAGACCCAGCGGGAGCTTGGCCTCACCGACGTGATCAAGCTAGCTTCCAACGAGAACCCCTTGGGCCCGGCAAAAGAAGTGCTGGCGGCCATCCAGGAGACGGCGCCCGCTGTTTATCTTTATCCTGACAGTAACCGGTATCATTTGAAACAGGCCTTAGCCGAGCACTTGAAGCTGGACCCCGCCTGGATCTTTCCGGGCAACGGCTCCGATGAGGTGATTAAACTCTTTGCCGAAGCCTACTTTTGCCCCGGTGATGAAGTCATTGTGGCTAAACCCACCTTTTCAGTCTATGAGTATGCGGCCAGGCTCATGGGGGCAGAGGTGGTGACGGTGCCGGCGGCGGACGGTTACCGCCACGACCTGGAAGGGATGGCGGCGGCGGTGACCGCCAGGACTAAGGCTGTGTTTATCTGTAACCCCAATAATCCGACGGGGACCATTATCTCCCGGCAACAGCTGAGGGACTTCTTCGACCGCCTACCCCAACGGGTATTGCTGGTGATTGATGAAGCCTACAGCGATTATGTGGACGATGAGGCCGACTATGGCCGAGGTCGGGAGTTGTTGGAGAGC
>JAKPGH010000302.1 GCA_029550985.1 Bacillota bacterium | reverse complement strand
TATGAGGTGGAAAGTTCCTATTCCAACCCTTTGGCAAGGCCTCGCATCGACACCCCCATGACCTTTGGCATCAAGGCCATCGACGGCCTTCTGACCATTGGAAAAGGCCAAAGAATGGGCATCTTTGCCGGCTCCGGCGTGGGAAAAAGCACCCTGATGGGCATGATTGCCCGCAACGTGCACGCCGACGTCAACGTCATCGCTTTGGTGGGCGAGCGCGGCCGCGAGGTAAAGGAGTTTATCGAGCGGGACTTAGGGGTGGAGGGCATGCGCCGCTCGGTGGTGGTGGTTGCCACCTCCGACCAGCCGGCCATGCTCCGCCTCAAATGCGCCATGGCGGCCACCACCATTGCGGAGTACTTCCGGGACCAGGGCAAAGACGTTTTGCTGATGATGGACAACCTCACCCGTTTCGCCATGGCTCAGCGGGAAATTGGACTGGCTTCCGGAGAACCGCCCGTAGCCCGCGGCTACACCCCTTCCATCTACACCGCCCTACCCAAGTTGCTGGAGCGTACCGGTAACTTCGAAAAGGGCTCCATCACCGGCATTTACGCGGTGCTGGTGGAGGGCGACGACACCAACGAGCCCATTTCCGATACGGTCCGCGGCATCATCGACGGCCACATTATCCTCTCTCGGAAAATTGCCGCCCGCAACCACTATCCCGCCATCGACGTGCTGGGCAGCGTCTCCCGTCTGATGAACGACATCGTCCCCCGGGACCAGATTGAGGCCGCCAACAAAATGCGAAACATCATGGCGGTGTACGAAAGCAACTACGACCTCATTTCCATCGGCGCTTACAAAAAAGGCGCCAACCCCGCTCTGGACAAGGCCATTGCCAAAATCGACGGCATCCACAGCTTTTTGCAGCAGCGGGTGGACGAAAAGTTTGAATACGACGACACCATAAGCCAGATGAAGAAGGCCATTTCCGACTGATGGAGAGGTGAGAGAGCCTGAAGCGTTTTACTTTTTCGCTCCAAAAGCTGCTGGATTATAAAGAGCAGGTGCTGGAAGCCGAGCGGATTGTGCTTTCCGACATGAACGCCATATTGGCGAAATTGCTGGAAGAGCAGTCCGAGATGCGCAGGCAGCGGGAAGAGCGCAAAAAGCAGTTGGACCGCCTCTGCGCTGCCGGCATTACCGCCCTGGAGATGGAAACCCACAAAAACTTCCTTCTTGCTCTGGATTTTTCCCTCAAGCAGAAGGCGCAGCAGATTGCCCTGCAGCGGCAGGCCATTTACCGGCAGATGGAAAAGGTCCGGGATGTCAAACTGGAAATCTCCACCATCGAAAAGCTCAGGGAGCGCAAACAGGAAGAGTACAACTATCTGGCCCAAAAGGAAGAAGAACTGCTGATGGAGGAGTACGTCACCACCTCGAAAGCCATGGCAAATTGTTGATTGTTGGAAGCAGGGTTTCCTGTTTCTATAAAAATCATCCGAAAGGAGGGATTGAGTGATCTTGCAGAGTACCCAAAGCGTTCAGGAGATGATGCCTCGCCCCCAGGTCGCCTCTACCTCTGCTGCGACATCGACCCAAGGGTCCTCGGCGGAAATACCGTTCCGGGATTTGCTGGACGGCGCGTTGCAGAACCGAACCGAGCCGCCAAAAGCAAAAGACGCAGCGACTCAGTCAAAGGAGACCAAGGAGACGGGAAAATCCTCCG
>JAKPGH010000300.1 GCA_029550985.1 Bacillota bacterium | reverse complement strand
AAGCTCTCGCATGGTGTTTGCCGTGCTACAAACCGTTCATTCTGCGCCGATGGATTTTGTCACAGCATGGGATGTTCAACCCCAAAACCTTCTCATCTTGCCCATAGATCAACCAAACACCATCGAGAAAAAGGCAGCCGAAAAACCGGCTGCCTTTTTTGGCTATTTCCCATATTTATGCATTTCTTTCATGGTAGAGCTTGGAGGGAACATAACGGCTGACAGCCGCCTGATTGACCTTGAGCTCCAAAGCCTTGCCCCATTCTTCCAGCTTGGGGAGATAGTCGCTCTCGTAGCGCATTTCGTGGAGCAAGGACTCCTCGTACTTCTCCAAATCCGCCGGGTCTTCCAGGATATCCACCCGCTGCACCAGGAAGAAGAAGTGGTCGTCCTCCGTCAGCACGGCGTCTCCCAATGCGGTATCAAAAGCAGCCCGAATCAAGGGCTCCCCATAGTAGGAGGACTGGGATTCGGAGACAATCATATCCAGGTCGCCTGGTTTGGTAGGCTCCACCTCCGGTGCTGTATCGTCGGTTCCCTCCGCCGATTCTTTGGCAACTTCCTTCTCATACTCGGTGTGGAGGTCCTCAATGGCTTCGCCTGCCTTGAGGCGGGTCAGATAGCCCTCGGCCTTTTGGCGCAGCGCCTGGTTCTTTTCTTCCACCAGCTTGGCAGCCTGCTCCGAATCGGCGGCTTCCTCCTCGGACAAGTCGGACTCGTCCGCCTTGAGGAAGTACATCATCTTAATCTTGGAGTATTTTTGGTCGAAATAAGACTTCAGTTCTTCCTGGCCGACCTCAAACTCTCCACCTTCTTCGTAGAGCGCGTGGAACAGCTGATGAACAGCGTATTCATTTTGCAGCATCAAGGCAAGGGAACTTTCGGCAATGCCGTTTTTCTTGTAAAACTCCGGAGTGGCCTGCACCGCGCTGGCCGCGGAGGCAAGGGCGCTGTCGACGTCGCTTTGGCTCAAGCTCAAGCCCAGCTCCCGCATTTTGTTCTGAACCGCATAGTATTCCCGGACACTCTTTTCCGCCCGCTGAACCATCCAATCGGAAACAGGCATGCCGTCCAATTCCATCTTGTAAATTTTCTTAGGCTTCTGATTGGAAATAAGGTCGGCGGTGTCCACCTGGTAGTCGTCGCCCACGCTCTCCTGCAGGGCGGCGAGTTCGGCATTCTGGGCTTCCTGCAGTTTGTTGACCGCATCACCATAGGCGTTGAGCAACATGCAAATATATACCCCCGCCGGCATGGTGTTGTCCTGGTAAGAGTAGACCCAACTGGTGTCGGCGGTTTGGCAGCCCGCCAGCATGAAAGCAACAGCCAGAAGAACTGCCAACAATTTGGTTATCTGCTTCATAGATTCGATTCCTTTCTATGTCCTGATACATGGCCGTCATCCGACCGTTCCAAAGTAGTATTATACCGTTTCGCCTGCCGAATGTCCAGCTTTTTCAACGGATTTGGACAGAAGCTGTTTTCTTCCTTGGTATTTCCGAAACGGAGCCTATCATGATTTTTCTTGACTATATGTTATAAAAGGATTATTATACTGTTCGCTTGCTAACAATTAGGAGGTGCCACTTTGGACCAGTTTTGTTCTTTACCCTTTGCCATCAAGGCATTGGAAAACCATATCAAACGATATATGTATCAGCACGGCGACGAACCACATCACCCGACGGAAATGCAGCAGGCGGTGATTTGGTATCTGGGACAGCGGATGGGGCAGGATATCTTCCAGCGGGATTT
>JAKPGH010000292.1 GCA_029550985.1 Bacillota bacterium | reverse complement strand
ATACTCGTCCTGATGCTGAGCCGCCATTCTAGCCTTTGCCTGTTCTTCGGTGATGCCGTCCCGGCGCAAAATCCGCATCAGACGGATATCCGGCGGGGCAATGACGCTCACAATCCGGTCGCACCGCTTGTGAGAGCCGCTTTCAAACAAAGTGGGAGCATCCAAAAACAGAATGTTAGCCCCCTCCTGCTGCAGCTGCTCCGCCCGGGAGAAAATTTCCTCCTGAATGTAGGGGAAGGTGATGCGGTTGAGGGTTTTCCGTTTGGCCGAGTCTGCAAAAACAATATCTCCCAGCTTGCGTCGGTTCAAGGTGCCGTCCGCCTGCAGAATATCCACTCCAAAAGCAAGGACCAAATCCGACAGGCATCGGCTGCCTTTGGCCACCACTTCCCGGGCCACTGCGTCAGCGTTGATGACCGGATACCCTTTTTGTTGCAGATAATCGCTCACCACTGTTTTGCCCGCACCGGTTTGTCCGGTCAAGCCCACCAAAATGTGTTTTGAATACATAATCTCTCCATCATCTATGTGAAAGCTGTTGCTTATTTATTATCGTAACCTGATATCCCAATCTCTAATCCGTTAAATGAATCACCGAAAAGCCTGCCGCCCGAATCAGCCGGTTGTAAACGGCCAATCCCATGCCCTCTTCCATCGGGGCTCTGGCATAAACCAGCTGCGCCTGCTTTTCGTCCAGTTCCCGCAGGGCGGAAAACAAATTCTGCGCCTGTTTGGCGGGGTCGTTCTGGGGGCCTAAGCTAATGGCGGGCAGAGGGCAGTCCTCCAAATCCTCGTCAAAGACCAAGGCCCACACCCCCTCGCCTTGCTTTTGGGTCAAAAAGTCCTTACAAGCGAACCAGGGCCCGGTGATCATGATCACCGTAGCCTTGGGGGAATAGTGCATATATTTCATGCCGGGGGAAGCCACCGGCCCCTCGGTTATCTTTTCCAACACCGCAGGGTCTACGGCAAGAAGGCCCAAAACTTCCCGCAGCTGTTCCGGCGTCACTGCCCCGGGCCTTAACAATCTGGGAATGTCGCCGGCTAAGGACACCACCGTGGACTCCACTCCCACCTGACAGGAGCCGCCGTCCAGGATAAGGGGAATCTTACCGTTTAAATCCTCCATACAGTGGCGGGCCGTGGTGGGGCTGGGCTTTCCCGAAAGATTGGCGGAAGGCGCCGCAATGGGAACGCCGGAGGCCTGAATCACCGCTCGCGCCACCGGGTGAGAGGGCATGCGAATGGCCACCGTGTCCAACCCAGCCGTGACAACATCCGGCACCAGGCTGCTCCGAGGCAGCACCATGGTCAGCGGACCCGGCCAGAAGATTTCTGCCAGTTTGCGGGCTTTGTCCGGTATTTGGGAAACTAATTGGGTAATCTCCTCAAAGGAGGAGATATGAACAATTAAAGGATTATCCTGCGGTCTGCCTTTTGCCAGAAAGATTTTTTTCACCGCGTCCGGGTCCAGAGCATTGGCCGCCAACCCGTAAACGGTTTCGGTGGGAATCGCCACCAGTTCCCCCTGACGGAGGAGCTTTGCCGCCTGTTCCACCGCCGGATCCTTCGGATGTGCCGAGGCAGGCAGCAGTTGTGTATTATATTTCTTATCCATCATGCACCAGCCGACCGAAGCTTTTCTGCCTGGTCATAAGTGATCAGGGCATCCAACAGCTCATCCAAATCCCCATCCAAAATGGCGTCCAACCGATACAGAGTCAGGTTGATTCGATGGTCGGACACGCGGCCCTGGGGATAATTGTAGGTACGAATTCGTTCGGAGCGGTCGCCAGTGCCCACCTGCAGCTTGCGCTGAGAGGCAATGGCGGCGTTTTGCTCCGCCTGCATCTTTTCATACAGACGGGAGCGCAGAATTTTCATAGCCTTCTCTCTATTTTTGTGCTGGCTGCGCTCATCCTGACACTCCACCACCAAACCGGTGGGAAGGTGGGTGATGCGGATGGCGCTTTCGGTTTTATTGACGTGCTGGCCGCCGGCTCCTCCGGAGCGGAAGGTGTCAATCTGCAAGTCGCCGGGGTCGATTTGCACCTCAACTTCCTCTACCTCGGGCAGCACCGCCACGGTGACGGTGGAGGTGTGGACCCGACCCTGGGATTCGGTTTCGGGAACCCGCTGTACGCGGTGAACGCCGCTTTCAAACTTGAGGCGGGAATAAGCCCCCTCCCCGCTGACCGCAAAGGAAATTTCCTTGTAGCCACCCAGTTCGGTGGGGCTGGCACTGTAAATTTCGGTTTTCCAACGGCGGGATTCGGCGTACATGGAGTACATCCGGAACAGGGTGGCGGCAAACAGGGCCGCCTCGTCTCCCCCGGCCCCCCCGCGAATTTCGATGATGACGTTTTTGTCGTCGTTGGGGTCGCGTGGCAGCAAAAGCACTTTTAGCTCCTCGGCGCACTTCTCCATTTTAGCCCGGCTTTCCACCAGCTGTTCTTCTGCCATTTCCCGGAATTCTTTCTCGTGGGAGGAATCATTGAGGATTTCCTTTGCTTCCTCCGCCGCCTTTTGGGCGGCTTTGTACTCATTATACTTCTCCACAATGGGAGTCAGATGCTTTAGCTCCCGCATGAGAGCGGTGTAGTTTTGGGTGTCCGACACCACGTTGGGGTCCATCAGCTGGCGGTTAATCTCCTCGTAGCGATCGGCAACACTTTGCAGTTTTTCCAGCATACAAGCTCCATTCCTATTCGTATTCTGTGACTACTGTGATTGATTGAAGAAATATTGCCCAATCCTCCTCAGGGCTTGGGCTCAGCTTCGGAGCGAGAAATGGCTTTGATGTTCTTTTCGCACCGAAGCCGGGGTATCATAAACTCTCGCCCGCAGCCTACGCAGCGGATGCGAAAGTCCATACCCGAGCGAAGGACCAAAAATCGGTTTTCGCCGCAGGGATGCTTTTTTTTCATGGTGAGAATATCTCCCACTCTGACGTCCAAAAAGTCCACCCCCAAATCTGGCAGAATATGGCCGCAACAAGACCACATTTTATTATAGGATGTTTTGCCAAAAATAACAACTGCAAAATCCAATTCCCGCTTTTCCTCCCCTGTTTTCGAGGTTTGATGCAGGCAAAAAATTGCCCTGGGCCGTTCGAAAAGCAGTGGATTTTCTGCATGATTGAAGATTTTCGTGAATATAGTATACTGCGGCGTCCTCTTGTTCCGGTCTGCATGCGGGGCGCTGTCTTTTCAAAGAACCGGAAAAAAGAGGAGGTTTATCGCCAATGACGGAAATTTACCGGCCAGAGGGTCTGCTCATCGACAACCCCGAGAACCAGCAGGCTATGCGGAGCATCGCCGCTCTGCAGGAGGCTATGGAACAGCAAAAAATTCTGGAAGCCCGGGCACTGGTCTGTGATAGCGCCCGCAATTTGATTGTAGATTTGGGCTGCTGCCGGGGGATCATCCCCCGCGTTCAGGCGGCCGTTGGCATTGAGGAAGGTTATACCCGGGACATTGCCATCATCTCCCGGGTGGGAAAACCGGTCAGCTTTTTGGTGACAGGCTTTTCGCAGGACAATGACGGCAACACCGTCGCCCAGCTTTCCCGCCGACTTTTGCAGGAGCGCTGCCAAAAGGAATACCTAAATCGGCTGATTCCCGGGGATGTCATCCCCGCTCGGGTCACCCATTTGGAATCCTTCGGTTGCTTTGTGGACATCGGCTGCGGCATTACCTCCCTGATTCCCATCGACTCCATTTCCGTTTCCCGCATCTCCCATCCCAAGGATCGCTTCCGCAACGGCCAGGACATTTTGGCGGTAGTCAAAAGCATCGATGCCAACGGGCGCATTACCCTTTCCCACAAAGAACTGCTGGGAACATGGGAGGAAAACGCAGCGCTGTTTTCCCCCGGGGAAACGGTTGCGGGCATCATCCGTTCGGTGGAAAAATACGGCGTATTCGTGGAGCTGACTCCCAATCTGGCAGGGCTTGCCGAGCCGCGAGAGGAAGTGTCTCCGGGCCAGCACGCCAGTGTCTACATCAAAAACCTGCTGCCCGAAAAGATGAAAGTCAAACTCATCATCGTCGACGCCTTTGACGCAGCCTATACCCCTCCGAAGCCGGAATACTACATAAAGCAGGGACGTATCAAGCGCTGGCGCTACTCCCCCGAAAATTGCAGCAAAGTCATCGAAACGGTGTTTGAAGAATAATGGCAGAACAGCCGGCGCCTTCCGCCGGCTGTTTTTGCGATTATCCATCCAAAAGCTGATGCAGAACACGGTGGACAAGGGCCGGGTCCCCCTTCCCTTTCAGGGACTTCATCACCTGCCCCACCAGGTAGCCGAAAGCTCTTTCCTTGCCGTTCCGATAGTCGGCCACCGATTTTGTCTGCTCCCGTAACACCCGGCGGACAGCAGCCTCCACCACATTCGGGTCGCTTACCATGGCAAGCCCGTGCTCCGCTACATATGTTTCTGGGTCAACGTTGAGTCGAAAAATCCGCTCCGCCACTTCCTTGCCCACTGTCCGGTTAATCCGTCCCGAGTCTATCATGTCGGCAAGAGCAGCCAGCTTTTCCGCATCCACCTTTAAATCTTCCGGCCGGGTAGCCGTTTCGGTGCACAGGCGCGCCACTTCTCCCGCGATCAGGTGGGCGGCTTCCCGGGGATTACGGCAAAGGGCGGCGGTTTGTTCAAACAGCGCCGCCATCTGCGGGGAACCGGTTAGGGTGCAGGCTTGCTGATGGGAAATTCCCATCTCCTTTTGATAGCGGATGCGTTTTTCCCGGGGCAGTTCCGGCAGTTCTCTTTGCACCCGCTCTATCCAACCATGGTCAATCACCAAAACCGGCAGATCTGGCTCCGGCATGTACCGGTATTGCTCCGCTTCCTCCTTGGAGCGCAGCACAATTCCTCGGTTGTTGGCGTCATCCCAGCGCCGGGTTTCCCGCTGAATTTTTCCCCCTGCTTCCAACACTTGAATCTGCCGGGCAGCTTCCCAGCGTATAGCCCGGCCCACCGCCTGAAACGAGTTGATGTTTTTCAGTTCGGTGGGAACCGACGGTTCCTTGCTCCCCTGCCTGCGCACCGAAACGTTGAGGTCTACCCGCAGGGAGCCCTCCTGCATTTTGCAGTCGGAAACGCCGAGAAATAAGAGGATCTCCCGCAAGTTTTCCAGATAGGCAATGGCCTCATCGGCGTCGCTGATGTCGGGCTGGGAGACAATCTCCAGCAAAGGCACCCCGCAGCGATTAAAATCCACCAGCGTATAGGGCTGGGTGGGGTGATGCATCAGCTTGCCGGTATCTTCCTCAATATGAATTTGCCGAATACGAATTTGCTTGGTCCCCTGCTTGGTTTCAATCTCCAGGGAACCGTTTTGGCAGATTGGCAAGGAAAGCTGCGAGATTTGATAGGCTTTGGGAAGATCGGGATAAAAGTAGTTTTTCCGGTCAAAAGCCGTTTGAGGGGCAATGTCGCAGCCCAGCGCCAGCCCCGCCCGCAACGCATATTCCACCACCTGCCGATTAAGGGTTGGCAACGCCCCAGGCATACCGGTGCAAACTGGGCAGATGAAGGTGTTAGGTTCCGCTCCAAAGGCGTTGGCACATCCGCAGAAAACTTTGGTTTTGGTGGCAAGTTCCACGTGGACCTCCACGCCCGCTACCATTTCCCAACTCAAGCTTCCACCTCCCCCGATGTTTTTGAAAATCCGGCGGTTTTCTGATAGGCGTCAGCCACCGTTATCAGCTTTCCTTCGCCATAGGGTTTGCCGACCAACTGAAAGCTGATGGGAAAGCCCTTGCTGTGAAAGCCACAGGGAACGGTTACCGCAGGCAGCCCCGCCAAATTGGCAAGGGCGGTAAAAATACTCTGTTGGTAACACTCCAAGAGCGGGTTGTGCTTCTCCTCCATTGAAGAAGAAATATTGGGCACCACGGGAGACAGTATCATATCGCATCGGTCAAACAGCTGATCTATTCTCTGGACAACCAGCTCTCGAACCTGCAACGCCTTACTGTAATAGTTCTCTTTTTGAGAAAGGAACAGGTTGCCCAGCAAGATCAGCTTCTTCAGCTGGCTTCCCAACGCCCGGCTGCGGGATGCAATGTACAACTCCTGTAAATTTTCTACATCGTCGGCGCTGTAGCCGTATCGAATACCGTCATAACGAGCAAGGTTGGAGCTTGCCTCTCCGCAGGCGATGGCAAAACAGGTGGGCAGAATCAAGTCGGCTAAGGGAAGCTCCACCGGGAATAAAACGGCGCCCAACCCTTCCAACTGTTTGGCGGCGGCCAAAACCGTTTCCTTGATGCAGGGGTCCATCTCCTGGCGAAAGAAAAAATCGGGCAAGCCAATTTTCATCCCCTGCACGGAAGAGCGCTCGTCTGCAAACTCCACCCGGCTTGTGGTGGAGTCCCGCTGGTCCCTGCCCCGAATTAACGCCAGCACTTGAGCGCAGTCCAAAATAGTTCTGCCCGCCACTCCCACCTGTTCGAGGGATGAGGTGCCGGACACCACTCCATAGCGGGAAACAGTGCCCCACGTGGGCCGAAGGCTGCTGACGCCCGCCAGCGCGGCGGAACGGCGCAAAACCCCTGTGCCGTCGCTGCCCAAAGCGTAGAAAGCTTCTCCTCCGGCTACGGCGGCAGCGCCGCCCTCTGATGTCCATCGGTTATTCCAAACGTGAAGGGCTGGTCCAAAAGCACAGGTTTCACCGCCGACGCCCATGCCAAATTCATCCAAAGCGGTTTTGCCTAGCAGCACCGCTCCCCCGGCCTCCAGCCGCTCCCACACGGTGGCGGAATAGGGAGGATGAAAATCCTGCAGCATGCGGGAGCCACCGGTGGTTCTCATGCCACGAACACAGATGCTGTCCGAAAGCGCCATCGGAACCCCCGCCAGCGGGGAGAGGGTCGGGTCATCGGCGTCCACCCGCTTTTGCACTTCTTTCGCATCCGACAAAGCCTTTTCCCTTGAAATCTCCAGGAAAGCGGAAATCCGCGGCTCCCGGCGTTCCATCACTTCCAAACAATGGCGGACCGCTTCCTCACAGCTGACGGCGCGGCGGCGTATCAGCTCTCCCAATTCCAGAGCGGTGAGGCTCTCCAGGTTTTTCATGGCATGCCCTCCTATTCCACCGCCTTTGGAACCCGAATGTACCTGCCTTGCCGGGCAGGAGCTTCCTCCAAAATGGCGTTGTTGGCGGTAGAAGGTTCCACCACATCCTCCCGAAAGACGTTGAAGCAAACCCGAGGGCTGCCCATTCGCCGAACCCCATCTGTCTTTTGGCTCAAAAGCTTATCCATTTCCAGCAGAATAGGTCCAACTTCTGCCAGAAAAGTTTCCCGTTCCAGTGGGGACAACCGAATGCGTGAATATTCCTGCAAGCGCTCCAACAGCGCATCTTCTATCTTCATTCTAGTCTCTCCTTCGCAAACATCCTACAAAAACGCC
This sequence comes from Bacillota bacterium, assembly GCA_029550985.1. GTDB lineage: Bacteria > Bacillota > Clostridia > Oscillospirales > Ruminococcaceae > WRAV01. The sequence continues at coordinate 11,622 of JAKPGH010000292.1, read as the reverse complement.
CCGTGCCGATCAGCACAGGGACATTTTTTGATACCAGGATTGTAAACTTAAGGATAGCACAACCGAAATGCCGAGTCAATCGGGGTGAATACAGTTTACCTTTTCTTGGTGGACCTGTAAGCTCCAATGGAGACAAGATAACTCACTGCTCCTAGAATCGTCCCCAGTGCAAACAGCACTAAAGTTGGTTGGAAAGGGTTAATGTACACATGATAAATAGCCTTCTCCAAATGCGTACCCCGCGCCATTACGGCATCCCCCAGAACAGAGGTAGCCAATACCCAAGCAAGGGCAAATAGGACAACCGGCGCCGCGGTCCAAATCCGCATTTTGGTGTAGCCAAATTTGATAAACAGCGGAATTTGGTACGAGCACTGAAGCCAAAACAAAAAGTAGCTCAACCCCATGGCAAACAGCAGTTCGCTGCCGCCGGGCGTTTTTCCGATGAGTCGGGAAACCGCAAAGTGCAGGGGCAGTATGACCAGTTGAATGGCAAGGCAGTTGGCAAGGAGAAAGAGATAACGCCCCGCCACCAGGCTGCTGTCCGAAATGCTGAGCATTCCATACAGCCTTTCCAGTTTGTTTTTTTCCTGCACCGAGAAGATGGAACCCCCCAGCATGGCGAGCATCATCCCCGCCATCACAGCCATTCCGACGGGCTCCCACCAGGCAAACAATAGAGGGTATAGGAAAAATACCAAGTAAGACTTAAAATAAACCTGCATGCTTAAAAGGTCCAGCCGGAACATCTTCACAGCGCCTGTCATGAGGGCATCGCCTCCTTTGCGGTATACAGCATAATGTCTTCAATGGATGCTTGGTCCAGCACACAACCGTCGGGAGGGACTGGAAAGTTCTTTGCCTTTACAAGACCGTCAAAGCCGGCATGATGTTCCCGCAAGCCCACGATTTTCTCTCTGAGCTCGTTGGTCAGATCGTTCCGCCCTCCCTTGAGGAGCCGCCATTCGTCCAAAAATTCATCGGTGGGGCCAGTAAAGAAAAGCTGCCCGTTACGAATGTAGGTGATGAAATCCGCCGCCCGCTCCAAATCGCTGGTAATGTGGGTGGAAAACAGCACGCTTTTTTCGCCGTCGGCAATGTACTGGCGCAGCATATCCATCAGCTCGTCTCGGGCCACCGGGTCCATGCCGCTGGTGGGTTCGTCCAGAATCAGCAGCTTGGCCTCATGAGCCAAGGCGCAGGCCAACATCAGCTTGGTCTGCATCCCGCGGGAAAGCTCCTTCACCTTTTTCCCCATATCCAAATGAAATTTCTCCGCCAGCTCCAAAAACCGCGACTGATTCCATCCGTCGTAGAACAGGGACATGGCTTTGCCCACATCTTTTACCTTCCAATCCTCCACATAGGGAACGGAATCAAAAACCACTCCCACCTGCTGTTTGATGGCGGAGTCGTCGGCGATGTTGTCCAAGCCAAAGACCTGAATCTCGCCGCTATCCCGGCGCAGCAGATTGAGAATTAAATGAATCAGGGTGGTTTTCCCAGCCCCATTGGGGCCAATCAAACCCATGATATATCCCTTGGGGATGGAAAAGCTCACATCCCGCAGCGCAAAGCTGCCATAGTTTTTGCTCACAGCCCGGACATCCAACACGACATTCGACATTTTTATTCCACCTCCAACAGCAGCTTGAGCATTTCCATCAGCTGCTCGCCGCTGATATTTGCCATGGCGGCAGCCTTAACCGCTTCCTCCAACGCTCGCTCAACCTCCCGCAGAAACTGCTCCTGCATCAGTTGGCTGCCTCTGGGCATTACGTAATAGCCCTTGCCCTGAATACTGGTGACAAACCCCTCCTGCTCCAGTTCATTGTAAGCCCGCATGGTGGTCAGCACGCTGATTTTTAAATCTTTGGCCAGCTCGCGCAAACTGGGCAGTGGTTCGTTTTCCTTCAGCTCTCCCGAAAGAATGGCAGCCTTCACTTGCTGCTTAATCTGCTCGTAAATAGGCAGAGGCGATGAATTTGATATGATGATTTTCACCTTATCCTCCTATCTGTCGGGTACTGTCATGTGTGTATATACTGTTATGTTATTATGTTATACAGTATACAACGCACCATCTGTTCTGTCAAGGTGGAGATCAAATACTTCCAATCTGTTTACAATTGCTTTTCTTGGCATTTGGAGAAGATTATGCTATAATAACCAAACAGGCTTGGCAATCTCTCAACAAAGTAAAGCAATTTGTGGGATATATTGCCTTTTCAAACAGCAAGTCTTTGCCCAAGGGGGGATTATATTGCTAAAGTCCGTGCTGTATTACCTGCTGCTGATCTCCACCTCCCTCCGACTGGTGGATGTGATTTATTTGCTGGTTGCCACCGATTCCTGCCTGCCGGGAATTGTGTTTATCGTCACCTCCGCTATGATTTTGTACGGCATCGTCCTGGTGGTGAAGCGGTTTGTCAGCTCCGTGCGGCTCAGCCAGCTGATGGCCTATTACATCATTCAGATTTTCACCACCCTCTTTAACCTGATTTATGTGGCCGTCACCCTGCCGGTCAAAGTCACGCTGGCGGAAACCTTTGCGGTGGGCACCTTTTTGGATATTCTTATCAACTGCGTGGTGGTTTACCTGTGCATTAAGCACCGCCGTTCCAGATTCATCACCGTGGGAGGCCTATAATTGAAACAATTGGCGATTTTTGATTTAGACGGCACTCTGCTCAACACCATTACCGATTTGGCCCATGCCTACAACTACGCGCTGGACGCCTATGGATTCCCCGGCTACAGCGTGGAAGAATATCAGAGGCTGGTGGGCAACGGTTTAGTCAATCTTTTGACCAACTGCCTGCCCGAGGAGTACCGGGATGAAGATACGCTTCTGCGGGTACAGACGGTGTTTCAGCAGTATTACAATATCCACGCCAACGACAACACCCGCCCCTACCCCGGCATTCCCGAAATGCTGCAAACCATTCGGCAAAAGGGCATGAAGGTGGCAGTGCTCTCCAACAAACCGCACCGGTTTTCCACCTTTATGGTTCAGCTGCAGCTTCCCGGATTGGTGGATTTGGTGCTGGGCGCCCGAGAGGGCATTCCCCTCAAACCCGACCCCACCGCTGTTTATGAAGTATTGCAACACTTCCAATTGGATAAGCAGGATTGCGTTTACATAGGGGACAGCGAGACGGACATTCAGACCGGACGAAACGCCGGCGTGGACACCATTGGAGTTTCTTGGGGATATCGTTCAAAAGAAACCCTAATTAACAGCAGCGCATTGGTAATTGTTGACAAAATTGATGAATTGTGCAAGATTCTTGTTGACAATTAAACCCCGCTTCCATATACTGTTCCTAAAATCACATCTAAAGAACATATTGCAAAAAGCGATGACAAGGACGGCTGTGTCCAACATTTCGTTTGCAGAGAGCCGGTGGTTGGTGCAAACCGGTGACGAAAGGATCACAGGCATCACCTTGGAGCTGAGGACCGAAAGCGGATGGTAAGGCCGCAAGTAGTCTCCTACGCAAAGGCAGCGTTAAAGGCCGAGGATTTGTTGGAATCCGTAAATGAGTGGTCGGTGTACCATTTTACACCGGCAGTTTGGGTGGTAACGCGGGTAATGACTCGTCCCATATCTTGGGGCGGGTCTTTTTGTTTATGTTTACTATCAATTACGTTACGGGGAGGTCTTGCTATGGAAAACCTCAATGACAGGCTGGCAGAAATTGCAATGCGAATTCGTGTCATGCGTGAAATTTTAGAAATACCGGTGGAGGAAATGGCTCGAATTACCCAGACCACCGAAGAAGAGTACCTCGCCCACGAACAGGGAGACCGAGATTTTTCCTTTACCTTTCTACTTCACTGCGCCTCGGCCTTCGGCATTGACATGGTGGAGCTGATTACCGGCACTCCCCCGAAGCTGAGCTACTATACGGTGGTGCGCAAAGGCCAGGGGCTCCCCATTAAGCGCCGCAAAAACCTCAACTACGAGCACCTGGCGTTCCGGATGAAAAACAAGTTGGCGGAGCCGTTTCTGGTCACTGCCCCTTACGAGGAAGACGCCCAACAACAGCCCATTCCCCTCTCCCGCCATACCGGGCAGGAATTCGATTACATTCTCGAAGGCAGACTTCGGGTCCAAATTGAAGACCACGTGGAGGAACTGGGACCCGGAGACGCCATCTACTACGATTCCCGTTTTGGCCATGGCATGATTGCCATCGGCGGCCAACCTTGCAAATTTATCGCAGTGGTCATTAAGGAAACTGACCCGTCGAAACCGCAGGAAAGTAGGGAGGATTAATGATGAGAACATCGGTACAAACCAAAGTGGCCTATACAGAAACCAAAAAACACAACGAAAAAGCTTCCGTGGATCTTTCCGTTTTCTATAAACAATTTTGCAAAGAAGAATTTGACGACAGAGGCGTTTTGACGAAATTCGAGCCCGTCGTGCCGGAAACATTCAATTTTGCCTACGACGTGCTGGACGAAATTGCCCGCCTGGAACCGGACCGCCGCTGTCTGGTGTGGTGCAACGACGCCGGCGAGGAGAGAATCTTCTCCTACGGGGAAATGAGCCGCCTTTCCAATCAGGCCGCCAACCTCTTTGCTTCCTACGGGGTTCAAAAAGGCGACATGGTGATGCTGGTGCTCAAGCGCCACTATCAGTTCTGGTACGCCCTCATGGGCCTTCACAAACTGGGAGCGGTTGGAATTCCCGCCACCAACCTGCTCACCGCCAAGGACTACGAATACCGATTCAACGCGGCCGGCGTGAAATTTGTGGTGGTGACCAGCGACGGGGAATGCTGCGCCCGCGTCGAGGAAGCCATGAAGGAATACCACGGCCTCAAGACCTGCTTTGTGGTGAAGGGTAGCCGGGAAGGCTGGGTGGATTTCGACGCCGAGTTGGCAAAACAATCCGATGAGTTCCCGCGGGCGGACACCTGCGCCCAGGACCCTCTGCTGCTCTACTTTACCTCCGGCACCACCGGTTACCCCAAGATGGTGTATCACGACCACAGCTACCCCATCGGCCACATCATCACCGCCAAACACTGGCAGAACGTCCAGGCGGACGGATTGCACCTCACCGTTTCCGAAACCGGTTGGGCCAAATCCGTTTGGGGCAAGCTCTACGGTCAATGGCTCTGCGCCGCCGCCGTCTTTGTCTATGACTTCGACCACTTTGACGCCGCTTCCCTGCTGGAGAAGATGGACCAATACGGCGTCACCTCCTTCTGCGCTCCCCCCACCATCTACCGCTTCCTCATCAAGGGCGGAATGGAAAAGGGCGGCTTCAAAACCGTCAGGTATGCCGTGGTGGCCGGCGAAGCCCTCAACCCCGAGGTTTACAACCGCTTTAAGGAGCTGACGGGGCTTTCCCTCATGGAAGCCTTTGGCCAAACCGAAACCACCGTTCTGACCCTGAATCTGGTCGGCACCACTCCCAAGGTGGGTTCCATGGGCAAGCCCTCCCCTCTTTACGACGTGGTCCTGTTGGACGAAAACGGCTGCGAAGTCCCTCCCGGAGAGGTGGGCGAAGTCTGCATCCGGGTGCCGGAGGGGAAAAAGCAAATCGGCCTGTACCGGGGCTATTACAAAGCTCCCGAGCTGACCGCAAAAGTTTGGCACGACGGATTTTATCACACCGGCGACACCGCCTGGAAGGACGAGGACGGCTTCTTCTGGTATGTGGGGCGCACCGACGACATCATCAAGTCGTCCGGCTACCGCATCGGGCCCTTTGAGGTGGAAAGCGTCCTGATGGAGCATCCCGCCGTCATGGAGTGTGCCGTCACCGGCGCTCCCGACCCTGTCCGGGGGCAGGTGGTCAAGGCAACCATTGTCCTCACCAAAAACTACTCCCCCAGCGAAGAGCTGCGCAAGGAACTGCAGGACTATGTCAAAAAGCAGACCGCTCCTTATAAATACCCCAGAATCATTGAGTTTGTAAATGAGCTTCCCAAAACCATCAGCGGCAAAATTCGTCGCAACGTCATCCGCCAAGGTTCGCAGCAGTAACCCAACCCAACAGAAAAAGACCTGCCAAATTGGCAGGTCTTTTTCTGATAGATTGTCAATTAGGCGAAGGCTTGCTCCAAGTCTTCGATGAGGTCGTCCACATGCTCCGTCCCGATAGAAAGGCGAATGGTGTTGGGCTTAATGCCGGAGCTGAGCAGCTCCTCCTCATTCATCTGAGAGTGTGTGGTGCTGGCAGGGTGAATCACCAGGGATTTGACGTCGGCTACGTTGGCCAAAAGAGAGAAGATTTGCAGCCTGTCGATAAAGGCCTTGGCCTCTTCCGCGCCTCCCTTGATCTCAAAGGTAAAGATGGAACCGGCACCCTTGGGGAAGTACTTTTGATACAGCTTGTGATGAGGATGGTCCGGCAGGGACGGATGGTTGACCTTTTCTACTTTGGGGTGCTGATGGAGGTAATTGACAATCTTCAAGGCATTCTCTACATGGCGCTCGACGCGAAGGGAAAGGGTTTCCAGTCCCTGCAGGAACAGGAAGGCGTTGAAGGGGCTCAAGGCGGCTCCGGTGTCCCGCAGGAGGGTGACTCTAGCCTTGGTGATGTAGGCCGCTGGTCCGGCCACGTCGGTCAGTCGTACGCCATGATAGCTGGGATTGGGCTCGGAAAGCCCGGGGAACTTGCCGGAGGCTGCCCAGTCAAACTTGCCGCCATCCACAATGACGCCGCCGATGGAGGTTCCGTGGCCGCCGATAAACTTGGTGGCCGAGTGGACGACAATGTCGGCACCATATTCGATGGGGCGCAGCAAATAGGGAGTCGCAAAGGTGTTGTCAATAATCAGAGGAATTCCATGCTTGTGGGCAATTTCCGCCACCTCTTCGATGTCAATCACCGTGGAGTTGGGGTTGCCCAGGGATTCAATAAACAATGCCTTGGTGTTGTCCCGAATTGCCGCTTCAAAGCTCCCGGGGACATCGGGGTCCACAAAGGTCACGTCAATGCCAAAGTCCTTCAGGGTGTGGGCGAACAGGTTATATGTACCGCCGTACAAGGTGTTGGCGGAAACAATATGGTCCCCCGCCCGGGCAATGTTTTGGATGGCGTAGGTGATGGCCGCCGCTCCGCTGGACAGGGCCAGAGCGCCAATACCGCCTTCCAGCGCGGTCATTCGTTTTTCAAACACATCGGAGGTTGGATTCATAATGCGGGAATAGATATTGCCAGGTTCTGTGAGGCTAAAGCGTCCGGCCGCCTGCGCACTGTTTGCAAAGACATAAGAGGTGGTCTGATAGATTGGCACAGCCCGTGCATCCGTTGCCGGATCAGGCTGCTCCTGCCCTGCATGAACCTGAAGAGTCTCAAACCTGTAATTCCTTTTCTCTGCCATTTGAATCCACTCCTTCGATGATTTAATATAATTCATATAACTTTTATATGAATAGTATGATATATGCCTTTTTCTCAAATGTCAAGAGGATATTGTATCTTTGTGAACATTAATTTTTCACGGCGAGAGATTGTTGCTTCTTCTTGTGCCTTTCCACCAAATCGGCCAATGTGATGTGGTCGACGACGCCGCTAATGGCCTCGTTTAACTCTTTCCAAACTTCCAGAGTCACGCACTGGGGGGACCGGGGACACTGGTTGGGTTCATCTTTCATACAGGCTACCGGAACAAGGCTTCCTTCGATCAGCCTTAAAATCTCCCCAACCGTGTATTCTTCCGCCGGGCGCGCCAACTTATATCCTCCCTGGGCGCCCCGGGTGCTTTTGACAAATCCGGCTCGGCTAAAAACCGTGATAATCTGCTCCAAATATTTATTGGATATCTCCTGACGCTCCGAAATGCTTTTGATGGTGGTGTACTCCCCATCGTGCAGCGCCAAATCCAGCATCATTCGAAGGGCGTAACGCCCTCTGGTGGAAATTTTCATAGCATCACATCCTAATCATTACATTCTCCAAAGGAATCGGAAAAAGGCGTCACCCAAGGGCGGCGCCTTTCCACAATTCATACATGACCTTACTCCGCAAACAAAGCGGTGGAGAGGTATCTCTCGCCGGTGTCCGGCAAAATGACCACAATCATCTTGTTCTGATTTTCGGGGCGCTTCGCCACCTGAGTGGCAGCCCACAGAGCAGCGCCCGAGGAAATGCCAACCAGCAAACCTTCGGTTCTGGAAAGTTCTCTGCCGGTGGCAAGGGCCTCTTGATTGGGCACCCGAATCACTTCATCGTAGATGGAAGTATTGAGAATCTTAGGAACAAAGCCGGCTCCGATGCCCTGAATCATGTGAGGACCCGGCTTGCCTCCGGACAGCACCGGAGAGGCGTCCGGCTCTACCGCAATCACTTTAATGTTGGGGTTTTTGGATTTCAGGAACTCCCCTGCGCCGGTCACGGTACCGCCGGTTCCGACGCCGGCAACAAAAATGTCCACCTTGCCGTCGGTGTCCTCCCAAATTTCCGGTCCGGTGGTCCTTCTGTGGATTTCCGGATTGGCGGGATTGACAAACTGGCCGGGAATAAAGGCGTTGGGAATTTCTTTGGCCAATTCTTCGGCTTTGGCGATGGCGCCGGACATTCCCTTGGAGCCTTCGGTGAGGACCAGCTCCGCCCCGTAAGCCTTCAGCAGATTCCTGCGCTCAACGCTCATGGTTTCCGGCATGGTAAGAATGATGCGATAACCCCGAGCCGCGGCAACCGACGCCAACCCGATTCCGGTGTTGCCGCTGGTGGGCTCAATAATAACGGATTCCGGCGTCAGCAGACCCTTTGCTTCGGCATCCTCAATCATCGCTTTGGCAATTCTATCTTTCACGCTTCCTGCCGGATTAAAATATTCCAGCTTGCCGACTACCGTCGCATGCAGCCCATGCTTCTTTTCGTAGTTGGAAAGCTCCAGCAAAGGCGTTTTTCCAATGAGATCCGTAAGGCTTTTATAAATTCTTGCCATACCGTTACCCCCTTATGAATAATACAACAAATTCATATATGAATGATATGATTATCATATTCCTTTTCCGGAAAAATGTCAACGGTTTTCTGGTTAATTATAGAAAATTAATCGTCCGCCACCATTTCTAAAAATCATTACCGGATTATATCCGGTTATGAATGGAAATACCTCCTGCCCAGGCAAAGGGGCAGGAGGTATGGATGGAGCACAGGCAAGCTATTTAATTTCGTACACCCAGCCATAGGGATCAGGCAGGACACCGGTTTGAATGCCGGTAATGGTGTCGTACAGCTTTTGGGAAAGGGCGCCAATTTTGCCGTCGTTTATCTTCATGACCTTGTCGCCCCACTTCAGTTCTCCCACAGGAGAAATGACAGCGGCGGTGCCGCAACCAAACACTTCCTGCAGGGTTCCGTTATCGTAAGCGTCGGCAATTTCCTGAATGGGCACCTTCCGCTCCTCTACCGGGATATTCCAAGAGCGCAGCAATTCCAGAACCGATTTGCGGGTAATGCCCGGGAGAATGGTACCGCTGGACAAATCGGGAGTCACCACTTTGCCGTCAATGACAAAGAGGATGTTCATGGCGCCCACCTCGTCCACATACTGGCGGGAAACGCCATCCAGCCACAATACCTGGGCGTAACCCTGCTGATTGGCCTCGGCCTGCGCTTTCAAAGAAGCGGCATAGTTTCCGGCGCATTTGGTGTAGCCGGTGCCTCCCTCCACCGAACGGGCATACTTACTTTCCACGTAGATTTTGACGGGAGACAACCCGCCTTCGTAGTAGGAACCGACGGGAGACAGAATGGTGATAAATTTATAGGTATGGGAGGGATGCACCCCCAGGAAAACGTCGGTGGAGATGATAAAAGGTCTAATATACAGGGAGGTACCCGGCTCCGAAGGCACCCAGTCGGCGTCTACCTTCACCAGCTCGGCAATTGCCTTGACGAAAAAGTCCTCGTCGACGGGGGGAATGCACAGGCGATCAGCGGAGACGTTCATGCGCTTCATATTTTCATGGGGGCGGAACATCACCAGTTTATCCCCGGCACGGTAAGCCTTCAACCCCTCAAAAATCAGCTGACCATAATGGAGGCTGGTGGTGGCAGGATCAAGAGACAGAGGACCATACGGTACGATGCGAGCATCATGCCATCCCCTGCCCTCGGTATAATCAATGATCAGCATGTGATCGGTAAAGTGTTTGCCAAAACCCAAAGGTCCCTGAGGTTTCTGCTTTGGCGTTTGAGTGCGGGTGATTTGCAATCCATCCATGTCATTCTCTCCTTTAACTGGTTTACTCTTCACGCAACCGTGTCAAAATATTTTATCCATTTTAGCACCAACGGGAGATGAATGCAAGATTTCCTTTTGCAACTTGCTTCGTCCTTTCCACGCAAAACGACCCCGCTTCGGCGGGGTCGTTTTGCTCGAAAAGAGGTGACGGATCTCCTTTCGAAGGTGCGACGCTCAGCGCCGCCATGTCAAGGAAGGGAAGGATACACACATAGCCAATTGCGGCTGTAAGAATTTGCAATGTACGTTCCGGGCTTCTGGCCGGATTCACAAATCATCACATCTCCGTATTAGATGTGATGATTGTACTATACTACATTTTTGCAATTATTCAATATATAAATTTCATTTTCGTTCTTAATGACAAACACTCGATAAAAATAATGCTATTTTTGTGCGTTTTACATCTGGAAATTCCTGCATTTTTCATAATTGAAAAACGCATGATAGGTAAAGATTTTATTGGACTTACAGCTTATCAAGCACATATTGTGCATTTCATTTCAATATTCTTGCAAAATGAAGGAAGTATGTTTAATTTAAGATGCCTCGGCTCTTTCGAGACTTGTCAGCGCTTCCTGCACTAATTTGACGGAGTAAAGAACGCATCCTTCATAATTTGCCTCCTGGGGCAATATAATGGGAAGATGAAGGTCCGCCGCGGAGCAAACCCGCCCTAAAGACTAAGTAAAGCCGCTTCGTAGGCTCCGGCAGGAACTTGGGGCAAAAACGAGATACTCAGCACCCGGGAAAGGCCACACAGCCGCAAAGGCGCTACAGGACAACCATAACGTGCGCTGTAATCGCAAAGGCGGTATTCCCCCAGTGCGTAGCTGCCCAGCCCGGCCGTTCCGCTGACCGTGGCGCTGAGCATATCGTAAAGGCCTGCAGGGGCAAAGCGGAAAAGTGTCGCTGCTCAGCGAAAAGCTGTCGGTAAATACCACCATGTGCCCCGTCGGGAAGGTGGCAGGCCGCCACGCAAACCAATCTGCGCTGCTTTGGTTTTTCCCTGGCCAAAATTTCCGCCAAGGTCGCCAGTGCGGTGTCCAAATCAGATGGGCAGCGTCTTTTAAAATCGTCTAGCTATCCAATCGGCTTTCTCCGGCGCCAGCCGGGCGCTCCAGAACTAAGCGGCGGCCGCAGGAATGGAGCATGCCGACACCATGGCAATTTCATGTCCCTGGCGCTCGATCTCCTATCAAAGATGTGTTTTGGGAAAATGGCCATCGATGTTTTGCCGCGGTTGATGGAAAGCATAGAAATAAACATCCCCCGGCATAGCCGGGGGTATTTCATATGCGGGCAAAGCCCTTTATTCCTCGCATACACGTCAAACGTGTAATACGGTCTGCCAGTTGCGCAAAGCTGTTACTTGCTGCCCGTAAACGGGCCAACTTCA
>JAKPGH010000280.1 GCA_029550985.1 Bacillota bacterium | reverse complement strand
GATCGATATTGAACCGGATTGGGTGCATCTCTCCACCACCAAGGACGGTATCCCCATCAACAGCTATTTTGCCAAGAACCCCGACATGGTGCTGGGCACGATGGCTTACGACGACATGATGTACGGCAATGCCAAAGAAACCACCTGCCGTCCCTTTGAAAACGCCGACCTTGCCGAACTGCTCCGCGAAGCCCTGGAGAACATCCATGCGGAAATCACCGAGTATGAGCCGGACGAAATGGCCGAGGAAGAAGATACCTCCATTCCGGCAGACCCGAATGTGAAAAATTTCAGCTACACCGTTGTGGACGGCGAGATCTACTACCGCGAAAACAGCCGGATGAACAAGGTGGAAGTTTCCGTCACGGCGGCGAACCGCATCAAGGGCATGATTGCCATTCGGGATTGCGTCCGTGAGCTGATCGAATACCAGGCCGAGGATTACAGCGATGAAATAATCCGGGAACAGCAGCGCAAGCTGAATAAGCTGTATGATGAGTTTACTGCAAAATACGGATTGTTAAGCAGCCGCGGCAACAACATGGCCTTTTCCGACGACAGTTCCTACTGCCTGCTTTGCTCCCTTGAAATCCTGGACGAGGACGGGAACCTGGAGCGCAAGGCGGATATGTTCACCAAGCGCACCATCCGGCAGCGCACCGTCGTCACCCATGTGGATACCGCCACCGAAGCGCTGGCCATCTCCATCGCGGAAAAAGCCTGCGTGGACATGGGTTTCATGCAGAGCCTGACCGGACTTTCCGAGGAACAAATTGTTAAAGACCTGGAAGGCGTGATCTTCCGCAATCCCGAAAAGCCGGACGCCAATGGGAAACCGCGTTATGAAACGGCGGATGAATACCTGTCCGGCAATGTAAGGGAAAAGCTGAAAACCGCCCGGCGGTTTGCCGAAATGCATCCTGGCATCTACAGTATAAACGTCACAGCACTGGAAAAGGTGCAGCCGAAGGATTTGAGCGCGTCTGAAATCGACGTACGCCTCGGTGCTACCTGGCTTCCCCCGGATGTCATCAAGGACTTTATCTTTGAACTTCTGGAAACCCCTTATATGTACAGGCGCTACATCGACGTTTTTTATTCGTCCTATACCGCCAGCTGGAACGTCAAGGGCAAAAACGACGACCGGAGCGGCAACATCAAGGCCAATGTGACCTATGGCACAAGACGCATCAACGCCTACAAGATCATCGAGGAAACCCTCAACCTGCGGGATGTGCGCATCTTTGATACCGTCGAGGAGGATGGCGTTGAGAAGCGTGTGCTGAACAAAAAGGAGACCGCCATCGCCCAGCAGAAGCAGGAGGCCATCAAGGAGGCATTCCAAAGCTGGATATGGAAAGACCCCAGGCGCCGGGAACGGCTGACGCGGATCTACAACGACCGCTTCAACGCCGTACGGCCCCGTGAATATGACGGCAGCCACATCCGGTTTACCGGCATGAACCCGGAAATCACCCTGCGCAAGCATCAAGTGGATGCGGTAGCCCATATCCTGTACGGCGGTAATACCTTATTGGCCCACTGCGTGGGCGCGGGCAAGACCTATGAAATGACGGCAGCGGCAATGGAAAGCAAGCATTTGGGGCTTTGCAATAAAAGTTTGTTTGTCGTACCCAACCATTTGACCGAGCAGTGGGCGGCGGAGTTTTTGCAGCTCTACCCTTCTGCGAACATCCTTGTGGCGACGAAAAAAGACTTTGAAACCAAAAACCGCAAGAAGTTTTGCGCAAGAATTGCGACCGGGGACTACGACGCGGTAATCATCGGACACAGCCAGTTTGAGAAAATTCCCATTTCCATGGAAAGGCAAAAACGGCTGCTTGAAGAACAGATTGCGGAAATCACCAACGGCATCCGGGAACTGAAAGAAGAACGCGGCGAGCGTTACGCCATCAAGCAGCTTGAAAAGACTAAAAAGACCTTGAAACTTAAGCTGGATAAGCTCAACGACACCAGCCGCAAGGACGATGTGGTGACCTTTGAGGAGCTGGGCGTTGACCGGCTGTTTGTGGATGAAGCGGATTTTTACAAAAACCTCTTTCTTTACACAAAAATGCGCAATGTGGCGGGCTTATCCCAGACCGAAGCGCAAAAGTCTTCCGACCTGTTTATGAAGTGCCGCTACCTTGACGAATTGACGGACGGGCGCGGCGTCATCTTTGCCACAGGAACGCCCATTTCCAACTCCATCACCGAGATGTACACCATGCAGCGGTATCTGCAATATGAAACCCTGCGCAAAAACGGGCTCCAGCACTTTGACTGCTGGGCCTCCACCTTTGGGGAAACCGTAACCGCCATCGAGCTTGCGCCGGAGGGCACAGGTTACCGGGCTAAAACAAGGTTCGCACGGTTCTACAACCTGCCGGAACTCATGAATATGTTCAAGGAAATCGCGGACATCAAGACGGCGGATATGCTCAACCTCCCCGTACCGAAAGCAAACTACCACAATATCGAAGTGAAGCCGAGCAAATTCCAGCAGGACATGGTGGCCGAGCTTGCGGAGCGCGCCGAACGGGTGCGCGCCAGGCTGGTGGAGCCGTATGAGGACAACATGCTCACAATCACCAACGACGGCCGGAAGCTGGCCCTTGACCAGCGGCTGATGAGCCCCATGCTTCCCGACCATGAGGACAGCAAAGTAAATGCCTGCGTGGAAAATGTGTTCCGCCTCTGGCGGGAAAACAGTGATAAAAAGCTGACGCAGCTTGTGTTCTGCGACCTGTCCATTCCAAAGAACGATGGGAATTTCAACGTGTATGACGACATACGCCAAAAACTTATTGCTCGCGGCGTCCCCGCCGACGAGGTTGCTTTCATCCATGATGCCGACACAGAGACCAAGAAAAAGGAGTTGTTTGCCAAAGTCCGCAAGGGACAGGTGCGAATCCTGCTGGGCTCTACCTTTAAAATGGGAGCCGGAACCAACGTGCAGGACCGCTTGATTGCCCTCCACGACCTGGACTGCCCGTGGCGGCCGCGGGATCTGGAGCAGCGCTCCGGACGTATCGTGCGGCAGGGAAACCAAAACGACGAGGTGCATATCTTCCGGTATGTGACGGAAAACACCTTTGACGCTTACCTTTATCAGATACTTGAGAACAAGCAGCGTTTCATATCGCAGATTATGACTTCAAAGTCACCTGTGCGAAGTGCCGAGGACATTGATGAAACAGCGCTTTCCTATGCCGAGGTGAAGGCGCTGGCTACCGGCAACCCGTTTATTAAGGAGAAGATGGATTTAGACATTCAGGTTTCCAAGCTGAAAGTGCTGAAAGCCAACCATTTAAGCCAGCGATATGCTTTGGAGGACCGACTGCTGAAATATTTCCCACAACAGATTAAATCCACTGAGGAACGCGTCGAGGGTTATGAAAAAGACCTTGCCCTGTATGAACAGCACAGTGCATTGAAAACTATCGACAGCACCACAGAGGAAAACAAATTTGCAGGCATGACGGTCAAAGGTGTTTTCTATACCGAAAAGGCCAAGGCGGGCGCGGCCATCCTGGAAGCCTGCAAGCTGATGACCTCGCCGGAGCCGCAGGAG
>JAKPGH010000273.1 GCA_029550985.1 Bacillota bacterium | reverse complement strand
CTCCCTCCATCGCCGTCCGGCTCACCCCCGTCAAGGTGCTCCACGGCGTGAAGGACAGCGTCATGCCGGTGTATACTTCCCCCGGCAGCATTGTGGTGGAAAAAGAGCTGGAAGATAAAATCGAGCAGGTCATCACTCTGGCGGAAGACGTGCAGGCCCCCGTCTCCATGGGACAGGTGCTGGGCACCGTGGAAATCATGGTGGACGGCGCGGTGGTGGGCTCCTACCCCCTCAAAGCCGGGGAGGAAATTGAGCGAATGACCTTCCCCAGGGCCTTTGCCATCCTGCTGAAGTCCGTGCTGCAACTGCACCATTAACAAACGCAAGATAAGGCGCAATACACCGTACACAGCCGGCTGGTCTCCCTTCGCTGGGAGGCCGCCTCTTTTTTGCATGGAATCCTGCGGTGCCCGGTGGATTTTCTTTTATTTTTCCAGTTTATAGTGGTATAATAGGAATAAAACCATAAAGAGGATGGAACACCAGTTTATGGAACCCGGTCAACGAAAGAGCCGGAATTCACCCATTACAGGGCGGAAATCTCCGGCTTCCGTCACCAGAATATTATACAGCCTGCAAAGGACTAAATCAAGAATCACCAAGGAGATGTTGCTATGGAACGGGCGTGCGCGATGGAAACGGTGGTGCAGGAAATTGCCCGGATGCTTTCTCCCCGTGCCATCTACCTTTACAATCAAAAGCGCAATCCCAAAGGGGAGCAAACTTCCTTCAAGCTCTGTGTGATTGCCGACGTCGCCGACAAGGGGCAGGCGGAGAAGGACATCTACCGGCAGGTGGATTGCCCCATCCCCTTTGATGTTCTGCTCTACACCCCCCGGGAGTGGGAGCAGCTGACGGCGGATGCTTCCACCTTCGCTTCCCGCATCATACAGGAAGGGACGATTGTATATGGCTAGGCACTATCCCAACCGGGACTCGCGCCGCTATTACGATTGGCTGGACCGGGCGGGAGAGGACATCCTCTGCGCCGGCATGCTGGTGCAGAACGACAACTGCTACAACTCCGCCGCCTTTCATTGTCAGCAAACCATTGAAAAGGCGCTGAAAGCATACATACTGCTGAAAAGCGACGTGCTGCCGGACGGCCACAACCTGCCCTGGTTGTGCAAGCGCGCCATGCGGTATGACAGTACCTTCAGCGAATGGCTGGATGAAAGCGCCACCCTCAATCGGTGCTACATCGAGACCCGCTACCCGGCCGACTTGCCCTTGAATTTGGACTTCAGCCAAGTGATGAAGTATTACGAAATGGCAAAAGCCATGTACCTGTTTATCTGCGAAGAGGTGGACCGAACCCTGGCGCTGAACCGGGCCCATCCTTCGCAAACGTCTTAGATTGCTCTCGTTGTGGACAAACTCTTAAAACAGACAGAGGTTGGTTATGGGAAAGTACCTGTTTCGCTATCTTATTTTCTGGCTGCCCGCCGCGGTGGCTGCCTATTTCTTTTCCGGCGGGAGCTCCACAGCCGCCCTTGCCTTTCAGTGGTTTGGGGCTTTTTTTATGGTGCTGGGCTGGAGCGTCAACACCGGCATGATGGCCTACCACCATCCCCGCCAAGGGCTGGCGCTGCTGCTGGCGTGGCTGGGCGTCAACATCCTCATCATCACCGCCCTGTACCGCACCTCCTATCAATCCCCTCTCCACTGGTTTCTCCTCAACGTGGGGGGAGTGTTGAGCTTTAAGCCTTTGGATATCTTTATAGAGGCTTTGCTGGATTTCCCCTTCCAGCACGAGTTGATTGTCACCTGTACCCTTGCCGCCTGCTGCTTTTTCGGCTGGATTTGCGGCACCCTTTACCGCCGGATTCGGCCCAATCCTTACCGGCCCAAAATCTACCGGATCGGCTAAGACGTAAAATGACAGGAAAACGGGCGCTCCCTTTCTTTTGGTGCCCGTTTCCCGGCGCAGAAGGAGTTTTCATGCCCATGACAAAAGACCTGCGGTACCGCAAAGCGTTTTGGTTGGCCCTTGGTATGGCGTTTCTGATGTTTTTGCCCTTTATCATCTACGACGGGGGCTACTTTATTTATTACGGCGACTTTAACGTCCAGCAGATTCCCTTTTACAAGCTGGCCCACGAGTCGGTACGCAGCGGCAATATTTTCTGGAGCTTTTACACCGACCTGGGAGCCAACTTTATTGGTTCCTACAGCTTTTACCTGCTCTTTTCCCCCTTCTTTTGGCTCACCCTGCCCTTTCCCACCTCCTGGCTGCCTTTTCTGATGGCGCCCTTGCTGATGCTCAAAACCGCCTGCGCCGCTTTGACCGCCTACCTGTACCTGGAGCGGTTTGTCCGGGACCGGGACTTTGCCCTGTTGGGCTCCATCCTGTATGCCTTTTCGGGGTGGATGTTCTTCAACATCTTCTTCAACCACTTTCACGACGTGGCGGTGTTCTTCCCCCTTCTTCTGCTGGGAGTGGAAAAGCTGGTCACCGAACACAAACGGGGCTTTTTCACCCTGATGGTGGCCCTCAACGCCATGGTCAACTACTGGTTTTTTGTGGGCGAAGTGGTGTTTGTGGTGCTCTACGTCTTTGTGCGGATGACCGACAAGGACTGGGGCATGACCCTGAAAACCTTTTGCCGCCTTGCGCTGGAAGCGGTGATGGGCGTGGGCCTTGTGGCGGCGGTGCTGCTGCCCTCGGTGCTGGCGCTGCTGGGCAATCCCCGCACCGGCGTGGACGACCTCCTCACCGGGTGGAACTTTTGGATTTACTGGCAGGACCAAAACCGGGAAGCCATTTTGCAAAGCATCTTCTTCCCGCCCGAGTGGCCTGCCCGGCTCAACTTCTTTCCCGATTCGGGCGGCGCCTGGTCCTCCCGCTCCGCCTGGCTTCCGCTGGTGGGGGCGTCGGGCGTTTTGGCCTACTTCTTTTCCCGCAAAAACGACTGGCTGAAGAAGATGCTGGGCATCTCCCTGCTGATGGCGTTGGTGCCGGGGCTTAACAGCCTGTTTATTCTGCTCAACCACAGCTATTATGCCCGCTGGTTCTACATGCCCATCCTGCTGATGGCTCTGGCCACAGCAAGGGCTTTGGAGGAAAGTGCCGCCGACAACTCCTACATGATGCGGGGGCTTAAGTGGAGCCTTATCATCTCGGTAACCTTTATTGTGATGTGCGGGCTCACCCCTCAGGTCAAAGACGGCAAGTTGGTGTTC
>JAKPGH010000264.1 GCA_029550985.1 Bacillota bacterium | reverse complement strand
AGAAAGTGACAGCAGCGGCACCTGGCTCAATACCTATGCCGACATGGTCACATTGATGCTAACCTTTTTTATCATGCTCTTTTCCATGTCCACGATAGATTCCACCAAATTTAACATGATTGTGAAGGCGTTTTCCGAATCCACTTCCAAGGACATGATTGTGATTCTGGGCAGGGAAGGACCCAACGATTACGATGCCGCCACAGCCCAAGGCCCCGATGTTTTCGAAGAAGACGTGGAAGTCAAGGACCTAACCGATATTTTCATGGCTATTTCGGAGTATATCGAGCAGAATAATATGCAGGATTCGGTGCGCATCAGTCAGGGCGACGGTTTTATTTTTATCCAGTTCATGGATAACCTGCTGTTCGAACCCAACAGCGCCCGGTTAAAGTCTTCCGATTTAGACCTGCTCAACTTTGTGGGAATGGGCATTAAATCGGTGCAGGATCAGCTCAAACTGGTGAGAATCGACGGCCATACGGCGGCGATTCCGGAAGACCCCAACTACCCGGTTTCCGACCGGCTTCTTTCCAGCGAGCGGGCCAACAGCGTCCTGATGTATTTTGAGGACGTCATCGGCATCCGCCCCGAACTGTTGGTGCAGGTGGGATATGGCAAACAGAGACCTTTGCCTGACAACACCAACTCCACCGAAGCGGAGCGCTCGAAAAACCGCCGGGTGGAAATCTACATCAGTACCGAAAACGACCTGCGAGAGCAGTTAGATAATATTTACGAGAAACTTGTCGAATAGTCTCACATATTTCTGGCAAGAATGGTATTTTTATGTTATAATGGCAACGGTGTTTTGCCTGTGACAGATTTCAGCATATTTTGCAAGGCATGCAATGGAGCGTTGGGAGGGAAACTGTGGAGGTACTAACTCAAAGTCAAATTGATGATCTTCTCAATTCGCTAACTTCCGGCGCTATGGATATTGAAACCGTTACCGAGGAAGCCACGAGGAAGGTAAAGGAATACGATTTTCGATCCCCAAAGCGCTTTACAAAAGAACAGCTCAAGCTGGTTACCAGTGTTTACGAAAACTATTCCCGTCTGCTCTCCTCTTATCTGACCGGCATGTTGCGGCTGTATGTCAGCGTAGAGTGCGTCCATATTGAAGAGCAGCGGTATTCCGAGTTCAACAACGCCTTGCCCGACTCGGTGATGGTAGGCCTCGGAGAAATGCGTTATCCTGGTTCCAGTGAGGAAAACAATACTATCATTATGGATTTTTCCCGTCCCATTGCCTTTGCCATCATCGAGCGGCTTCTGGGCGGCACCGGAGACGGTTTGGAGTTGGACCGCGATTTCACCGAAATCGAAACCTCCTTAATGGATAGTGTGTTTAAGGGGATTTTCCCCCAAATGGCGGATAGTTGGGCCAACTACTTTGAAGTGGATACCGTCTACCGCAAACTGGAAACAAACTCCCGGCTGATGCAGGCCATTAGCAGCGACGAAACCGTGGTCATTTTGATTTTGGACTGCGCCATTAAAGATGTGACCGGCACCATCAGCATTTGTTTTCCGGCCGTTTGCCTGGAAGAGATGCTCAAAAAGATCGACTCGCAGTATATGCGCAATCTCAGGCGCATCAACTCCGCCGGAGATAAAGAACGCCGGGAACTGGTGATGCAGTACCTGAGCGAAAGTGAATTGGAGTTGCGCTGCGTCATCGGAAGCACACAGGTCACCCTGGGGGACATCATGTACCTCAACGTAGGGGACGTGCTTCGGCTGGACAAGCCGATTACCGAACCGGTCGATCTCAACGTAGGGGAGTCGGTGTGGTTCCACGGCAAAATTGGAGTTTTGCGCAACAAAAAGGCGTTTCAAGTGCTAGAGGTGCTCTAGGCATCCAAGCGCTATCGGATAGATGAAACAATGTACTGGAGGCAGGAAAGCTCGTTGACGCGCCGGCAAGGCGCACAGGTGATGATGCAATCAGTCAGAGCTGCCTGATGACGGCTACACGGCTAGAGCCGCGCTTTGAAAAGGGTTTCGTTTTCAAAGTGACTGAATACAAGAGAGGTGTCAAATACATGAGTGGGGATGCGAATATTTTCTCTACCCTCGAAATCGATACAATAGGCGAAATCATGAATATCAGTATGGGTTCCGCCGCTACGGCGGCCTCGACCCTGCTTGACAAAAAAGTTGTCATCACCACTCCTGTTGTCAATATAGTGGACGTCGCTACCTTTGACATCAGCGTGCTGGAACCTGCAATCGCCGTAGAAATCAAATATATTGAGGGCATTTCCGGCTCCAATCTTTTAATCCTGCGGATGGCGGATGCCAAAACCATTCTGGCTCAAATGATGCAGACGGAGCTGCCCGACGACTATGTCTTTGACGAAATCGGCTACTCCGCCATCTGCGAATTGATGAACCAGATGATGGGCTCCTCCGCCACGGTGCTCAGTTGCTTTTTGGGGCGGACCATCAATATTTCCACCCCGGTTACCATTCCCATTGACGAATGGAATACCTTTAAAGTAAAACACCTGCCGCAGGATACCCATCTGGTCACCATTCAGTTTACCCTCAGCATCGAGGGCGTGATGGAAAGCCAGTTCATCAGCGCCATGGAGGTGGGGCTGGCAAAGGAGATTATCGCCGTCTCCCTGAACTTCGATTCGGATGTCTCCACTTCCCAGCCGGAACAGGCTGCGCCCACTCCTCCCGTCACCCAAGGGGAAGCGTTCCCGTCGGCCGCCATTCCTCAGCCGACGGCTTCCCAGCCTACGGCGATTCCCCAGACCCCTCCGCCGCAGCCTTCCGCACCGCCGCCACCCAATCCTTCGGC
>JAKPGH010000241.1 GCA_029550985.1 Bacillota bacterium | reverse complement strand
TGACATTTGCCAGGGCAGGCACGTCATTCATGTTCATGGTGAGATACCACATATAGCCGGCGCCTACGATGTTGAGCTCGGGATCTCCGGAGACCTGGTCAACCTGGTCGCCGCTGAGCTTGACGATGTCGAGGTCGCCGTTCTGGTAGCTCATGAACGCCTGCTGGCTGTCCTTGATGACCTGATAGTTCAAACCAGCGAGCTTCACCTTGTCGGCGTCATAATAGTCGGGTTCTTCACAAGACTGAAGGAAAGGGTTGCGGGCTCATAGCTTTCCAGTTTGAAGGCGCCGTTGCTGAGCACAGTCTCAGGGCTGGTGCCGAAGGTGCCGGTGGCAAGGCTGTTATAGAACTCACGGTTTACGGGATAGAAGGTGGGGAAGTACATCAGGCTGGTGAAGTAGGAAACGGGTACTTCCAGCGTTACTTCCAAAGTTTTGTCGTCAACGGCTTTGATACCCAGCTCAGTGACGGGCAGGTTGCCGGCAATGATTTCGGCGGCATTCTTTACCTGGCCGATATCGCTGAGCATGTAGGAATACTCGGAGACGAGGGCGGGATCGACGGCGCGCTGCCAGCCGAACACGAAATCATCGGCGGTGACAGGGTCGCCGTTGCTCCAATAGGCGTCTTCCCGCAGGTGGAACGTGTAGGTCAGGCCGTCCTCGCTGACGTCATAACTCTCCGCGATGGCGGGAACGGGTTTGCCGGTGGCGTCCATCTGCATCAGGCCGTCGGTGTAGTTGGCGATAACCTCATAGCAACGGCTGATTTTCTTTGTCAAGCGCTTTTTCATATGCATGTAGGCAAGCCAAAAAAGTGTTGAAAGTACTGACTTTTTTATATATCAAAGCCGTCTTTTATGAAAAAAATTTTGGAGACATCACTTAACTTTTGAATAATTTCAGTCCGCTTTTGGTCAAAAGGTATGGGGTTTTGTATAATAATTACTCTTTTTCAGGGAAATGTTTCCCATTTCAAGATGTTGCAAGTGCAATTTGAGGGTAATGCAACTTGCAAACAATTCTGCATGGAGAACGCTTGCGGTTCTTCCTCAAAGGTAGCCATGGCAATTTTGTATTTATCTCTGTTTTAATATTTCTGGTCCTGTCACGAATATTCGACGAAACGAAAATCCGGCAAGCGTCCAAACCACTTGCCGGATGATTTTATGCTTGCGCTACTATTATTATTTATTCGGGGCTGACTCAGGACAGATGCTCCGCCGCGAGCCGCAGCCGCTCAAGCAGCAGGTCCAGCTTGTCCTCGCAGCCGATCATGATGCGCACCGCATTCGCGCCGAGATTGTCATAGGAAAGCCCGCTGACCGTTGCGATTCCCACGTCCGCCAGCACCCGCTGCAAATCGACGTCCTCGTTTTCCACATAGAGAAGGTTGATGGGCGTCGAAAGGGAAGTGGCGGCCACCCTGAATTTTTGGAGGCCTGATTCCCGCAGTGCCGTAAGGAAACGCCGGTTGAGGTTTTCCGTGGCTGCGCAAAGGTTGGCCGTATAGTCGGGGCAGGCGAGGATTTCCATCGCCAGTTCCCGCGGCAGGGTGCCGGCGTTGTAGGGCGTGATCAGCTTCCGAAGCTGCCCCATGGCTTCCGTCGGGCCAGCGGCATAGCCCAGCCGGATGCCGGCCATGCCGTACCCTTTGGAAAATGTCCTTGTCACAAACACGTGCTCATACCGGGTCACAAATTGGATGGCCGAGTTTTCCATCGGCATATACTCCCCGTAGGCCTCGTCCACCACCACCGCCGCACCCACTTCGTCCGCCGCCTGCAGAATCCTTTCAATATCGGCGGAGGCGATGACCTGCCCTGTGGGGTTGTTGGGATTTTCTACGCAGACCAGATCCGGCTTCCGCTCCCGGAGACAGGTAATGAACGCATCGGTGTCAAAGGCGTAGTTTTTCCGCCGGTCCAGGGGATAGAACACGTAGTCGGCGCCGATTAGGTGCGCGTTGTCCGCGTATGCGGAAAACTGCGGCGCGTAACTGAGGATACGCCGGCCCGGACCGGCATACAGGAGATTGATGTGGCTCAAAAGGTCGAAGGACCCGTTGCCAAGCAACAGATTTTCCGGCTTGAGGTCCGCCACGGGGGAAAAGTGGCGGCAAAGTGCGTTCAGCAGCCGCAAATCGTGGGGGTAAGCTTTGACGGTTTCCTCCGAAATCCGAGCCAGCCGTTCCATCACCGAAGGGGGCAGCGGCTGAGGGTTGACCCCCAGGGAACAGTCGACGACGCAGTGGGAGGTGTCCATGCCGGCGTAATCCTTCAACCGGTAGTTTTCTATGTACGGGTTGATTCTTGCCATAGTAAATCCTCTTTCAGAAACAGGTGCCGGTTTCCCGGCACCTGTTTCCCTAAAGTTTTTGGAGAGAGATGATGTAAGGAGAAAGTATGGTTTGCGTACGGAGTAATGATTAGCCGATACCACCCAACGCAATGCTCAGAATGATAACCAGAATCGAAATGCCGCAGTAGACGTACTTACCAAAGGGAATCATCCACTTGCCGACCGGCTTCTCCCGGCCGAGTTGCATCTGTTCGTAGGCGAATTTGTCGCCCATGATCCAGTAGAAAATGATAGCGGCGATGAGCGCGCCCAGCGGGCAGAGGTAGATGGACATCAGATCCATCCAGCCGCCGATGATGTCCCCGTTTTCCAGGAAGATGCCGATGGCGGCGGACACAACCATCACGATGGCGATGGATACCTTACGGGACAGCTTGAACTGAGAGGCTACCATTTCGATGGGTGTCTCAAAGAGGTTCACGATGGAGGAGGCTGCGGCAAAGAATATGGCAAGGAAGAAGATGATGGAGAATACGCGGCCAAAGCCTCCCATTTCCTGGAAGATGGCGGGTAGGGTGATGAACATCAGCGGAGGACCGGCTGTCGGGTCCATGTGAAAGGCGTACACGGCGGGGATGATAACGCAGGCTGCCAGCATAGCAGCCAGTGTATCGAATACGGCGATATTCCGCGCACAGAAATGGATGTCTTCATCCTTGCTCAGATACGAGCCGTAGATGACGGTGCCGTTGCCGGCCAGAGACAGGGAGAAAAATGCCTGACCCAGAGCGTAAATCCAGGTGGAGGGTTTGGCTAGAAAGCTCCACTGAGGGACAAACAGGTACTTGTAACCCTCGCTGGCGCCAGGCAGGAACGCCACGCGGATTGCCATGAACGCAAACAGAAGGAAGAAGAGAGGCATCATCACTTTGTTGACCTTCTCAATTCCTTTGGCAATTCCGCCGACCATGATAGCAACGGTCAAAATCAGGGCGAAGAAATGCCAGCCGATGCTGCCGAAATTGCCGCAGATTGCGCCGAAATAAGCCCCCGTGTCCGCCGTGGACACCACGGCGCCGGTAATGGAGCCCCACAGGTAACGAATGACCCAGCCGGTAATAATGGCATAACCGGTGGCGATGGCAAAGGACGAGAGAACCGGAATGATGCCAATCCACTTGCCTGGCAGGTTTTTCTCTGTTAAGGCTTTGCGCATGGTACCAAGAGGCCCCGTGCCGCCCCAACGACCCAGTGCGATTTCTTCCACGACTCCTGTTTTTGCCAGAATGTAGACGCAGATGAGGTAGGGGATTAAGTACGCGGCGCCACCGTATTTTGCCGTGCGGTACGGGAACGCCCAGACGTTTGCCATGCCGACGGCGGAGCCGATGCAGGCCATAATGAAGCCCCATCGACTGGTAAACATGTCACGGGTACGGGTTTCCGTAGTGTTCGACATTTCTACTCCTCCTCCTTTATAATTTGGGGGTTGCTTTGACGGTCGGAGGCGGTTTCTCCCGACCGCCTCCGACCGTAATAGCCTAACGTTACTTTGCAGCCGGATAGGGTTCCAGGAATGCGTGGAAGTGCCGCATCGGCAGATTATGGCCCTTGACGATGCGCATGTTGGGAATGCTGTCCCGGTCGTGGTAAAGCTCCGTGACCGCCGCAATGACGTAATCCAGATGTTCCTGGCTGAGCTGGCTGCGGTTGATGGCGAAACGAACCACGTTGACCACTTCTTTTTGCTGCTCCGGCGTCTTGAGGTCATACTCCATGCTGTAGTCGCCCAGCTCCGACACCCGGATGCCGTAACGGCGGATCAGCTCGATGCTGAAGCCCTGGCCGGCAAAGGTGTCATGGCCGCGCTTGTAGTCGAAGAACTTATCCATGTTAAGATATACGCCGTGACCGCCGGCCGGTAGAACCACGGGGAGGCCCGCCTTGTAAAATCCCTGGGCCAGATACTCGCACTGGGACACGCGCTCATGCAGGTAATCGAACCGGCCGCTCTCGTACAGGCCGGCAGCGAGGGCCATAATATCCCGTCCGCTCATGCCGCCGTAAGAATCGTTGCCGTAGGAGGAAATTTGCTTGACCTTCAGGGTGATACCCACGTCCCGGATCACGTTGCCGTTGGAGTCAAAGTCGCTGAACTTCTTCCAGAAGTAGCCCTTGTCGCGGAAGGCCAGAACGCCGCCCATATTGGCATGGCCGTCTTTTTTCAGGCTGGCGGTAAAGCCGTCGCAGTAGGAGAAGAGCTCTTTGGCAATTTCGAAGATGGACTTGTCGGCATAGCCCTCCTCGTTGGTCTTGATAAAGTAGCAGTTCTCCGCCCAGCGAGCGGCGTCAAACATGTAGGGGATCTCATACCGGTGGGCGATTTCGCTGACAGCGCGGATGTTGGCCATAGATACCGGCTGGCCGCAGACCGTGTTGTTGGTGATGGTGGTGTAGATCATCGGGATATTTTCCGGGCCAACCTCATCGATGAGCGCCTGCAGCTTGTCGAGGTCCATGTTGCCCTTGAACGGATTCTTCGGGTACTTGCCGCCTTCAGGAATCTCCCACAGCAGCTCCTTGTTAAAGCAGTTGCGAGGGGTGGAGCCCATTTGCTTGATGTTGCCCTCGGTGGTGTCAAAATGCCCGTTGGAAGGGATGGTGAAGTTTTTGCCGGGATGGCGCTCGTTGAGAATCTGGCTGACCACGCTGAACAGCAGGGACTCCGCGCATCTGCCCTGAGGCACGAGGAACGTGTTGGGCCGCTCCATCTGCGCTGCCCCTCCGTTGAAGAGGCCGCCCTCGTATTCGCACAGGTACATTTCATCCATCAGTTTTTCCACGTCTTCACAACCGGTGCGAACCAGGTCGATGACGCGTTTCTGGTTGTCGCCGCGCTCGAACACGTCGCGCATGGCATCCAACAGGACGTAATATCCCTTGTTGCGGCCGTAGGATTCGTCGCCTAGGAACAGGGCGCTCCACTGCAGGTCGGTCATGGCCGTCGTGCCGGAATCGGATAGCATGTCGACCGTCAGCATGCCCGCCGGGAAGGCAAATTCGTTGTAGTGGGTGGCGCGCAGTACGCGCTCCCGCTGTTCCACCGTGACAGTGGGAATGTTGCGCTTCACATAGGCGAAGGATTTTGGAGTTTCCACAGGCAAAGGATATTGCATACAATTACCCCCATCTTTTCTGGCGCATAGCGCCGTAATATAGAGGATACCCCGGTCATCGTCAGCCGGAACTCCACTCCGGCCTTAACGACTGGCGGACAGTATACCTTACCAAGTTTGGTTTCGGTTCCACCCCGGAAAAGCTGATACAGCGGCGATGGCTTCAATCTCCACCAACGCGTCTTTGGGAAGACGGGCCACCTTGTCGGCTGCGAGCCGGCGGTACCGATGGGAAAAAACTGGCGTGAACGCAGTTCATGGCGGCAGAGTCGTTCATGTCCCGGAGGAACACGGTGGTCTTGACAATGTTCTCCGCGGTTGCTCCGGCGCAGCCAGAACGGGCAGAACATTTTGCGGCGGGCAGGTTTGGGCCTCAAGCCTATTGGAAATGCTCACGATATAGGGTCGGCGGAAAGTTGGCCGGAAGTAAACATCAGGTTTCCGAACCAAATCCCCTGGGAATAGGTCCGATGCTGCCGGCGCGGTTGGTGTAGACAATGCGGTTTTACAATATGCTTCCAATCCAACTATTAGCACCATACTTTTCCATAGTCAATATATTTAAAGTATTTTTGTAGTTAATTGTCACAAAAATATTTTTTTATTGTGCACAATAATGAAGAAATATGACGTCATTGTGCAATTTGACTAATAGGACTGGAAAGAGAAAAATATGCAGGGAATGGCGGTTCGGCGCTGCAAGTAATCCGAATAGTCTGAGGCGAGGACCGCGTTCACGCGAAGGGCAAGGGTGTGGTTTCTTCGGGTACACGGAATAACGAGAACGCCGGTAAGCATTTTTAACCCCTCCATTTTTCAAATTTTACCTTTCATAGTGTTTTTCCAGCCGAAAATAATAAGGCTGGAGGTGATAATTTGAAAAAGTTTTTCCTTTTCGCATGTTGTGTCGCCATTTGTTTGGCCGGTTTTCTGACCAATGTCACCGCCTCGGTGGGGGATGCCAGCGAAGCCGCGGAAAAGCCATCGGAAGCCGCATCGCAGTATGATATGGATGCTCTTGAGGCAAAAGTGGAGGACCTGGTCAAGCGAGTGGAAGCGGCAAAACCCACCGGCACTGCGGAAGAAATGCGCAACCAGTTTTTTGCCCTGCATCAGGAAATCGAAACGGTGGACAACGAAATTGACGCGCTGGATGACAAAATTGGCTCGGACTTTATGTCCGGAAAGCTGTCATGGAAAGATTATTTTGCTCTGGAACGGAAGCTGGACCGGCTGGAAAAACGCCTGGACCGGGCCGAAGACCGTTTGGAGCGCACCTTCCACATGGATGATTAAAGCCTGCCATACCGGCAGGCTTTTTTGTGCGCAAGATACTGACAATAGAAGCTTATGTTTGCTATAATAAATATAAAAAGCCTTTTCATCCGTAGATTGGATTCGTTGGTACTTGGAGCTGCAAACCTTATACTGCAAAGGAGTCGCAACATGAATACAAATGGTTACACCCAAGCACAGCAGTTGTTGGCCGAATCCTTCCAAGCCCTTCGGAAAGTTTACGATGATTATAAAGCCGACATCCGGTCGGCATCTCAGCCCCGGGGAATCGGAGAGGCGCTGCGTGGCTGGCTGGCCGGTTCCCGGCTGACGCAGGCGGATACAAGGGGAATGGCTTTTTACGACCAGGTGGCCGAGGCGGTGAGCGGCCTGGAAAAAGCGTTGGCAGCTTGCGCCGAGGAGCTGGCGGACTTGCGTTTTCACTACGCCAAAGAGGCGGCTGAGTTAATGCTGGTGTGGCATCCTGACGAGCAGCCCCGGGACATCAAGTG
The DNA here is from genome assembly GCA_029550985.1 of Bacillota bacterium. Classification (GTDB taxonomy): domain Bacteria; phylum Bacillota; class Clostridia; order Oscillospirales; family Ruminococcaceae; genus WRAV01. The sequence continues at coordinate 1,078 of JAKPGH010000241.1, read as the reverse complement.
GTATCTGCTGGCCGCAGAATCCCATTTGATTCCGCTGCTGCCCTACCTGAAAAAAGAGGAATTGGCCGACCTGCGAACACGGTATTTGGCGGCGACTCCCCGCCGGCTGATGTTCCCCAACCAGCGCAAACTGCTGGACCAAATGGAACAGCTCTTAGCCGACGCTGCAACAATCAAATAATTACATAAAGGCAGACGACACAGCCGTCTGCCTTTTTTCTGCCTTTCAGAAGAAAGGCTCGATTCCCCCTGTTCTGCATAAAAGGGATTCCCCTCATTCATACTATAAACTACAATTTGGAATCAAAGCACAGAATGGGGGAGGAAACCATGCTGCCTTTTAGGAAACAAAAACGGGAGCCGAAAATTCGCAATTTGGACAAAAAGTTGGAGCAGTGGAACGGCTCTTTGGACCAGGAAAAGGTAAAGCCTTCTCTGGATGACAATATGGCCATTATCAAAAAGCTGTTTGCCGACATGGATATGATGCGCTATAAGGTCATCGAAACCGACGGGAAAAATCCCGCGCGGTATGGCATTGTTTTTTGCGATGGTTTGGTCAGTTCCGATATTATCAACACCCATATTGTCAAACCCCTGATGCTTTTGACTCCTTCTGGAAAAGGCTCTCTCATCGACTGCCTGTTGACCAGTGTGGTGCAGGTGGGGGAAACCCAGGTAACCGACAATTTTAAAGACCTGGTGGAAAACGTCACCTATGGGGACACCATTTTGTTTGCCGACGGCTGCGCCCAGGCGGCGATTTTAAGCACCAAGAATTTTGCCCTGCGCTCCATCACCGAGCCGGAAAACGAAAAGGTGCTGGGAGGACCGCGGGAAGGTTTTACCGAATCCCTGACTCAGAATATTTCCCAAATTCTGCGCAGGCTGCGTACCCATGAATTAAAAGTCAGAAAGCTCACCCTGGGAAGAAAGACCCAAACGGCGATTTGTATCTGCTATATCGAAAGTTTGGTGAACAAAGAGGTTCTGCAGGAACTATACCGCCGCATCGGTAAAATTGACATTGACGGCGTGCTGGAAGAAAACTATATTGCGGAAATCATTCGCGATCATC
>JAKPGH010000222.1 GCA_029550985.1 Bacillota bacterium | reverse complement strand
CGGATGGAAAACAGCCCCCGCACCACAGGATAAGTCACTGCTTTTCCAAAGGAATAAAGGTTCAGCAATGGTAATCTTCCTTCCATAGCCGGGTCCGCTTTGGCAAAGGCCAAGGTTCCGCACCCGCCCCAGTCTTCGGTGGGAGCGATTTGCTCCAACCCGGGCGACCCGGCAATGAGAATTTGCATTATTTCGATTGCAGCCGCTCCCGTATGGTCCGTTCCACCAAATCCAGGCTCTGCTCCAGAGTGTTGCCGGTGGTGTCCAGCAGGATGGCGTCCTCCGCCGGGCGCAGAGGGGCAATCTCCCGATGGGAGTCGTTGTAGTCCCTGCGGTTGATGTCCTCCAGCACCTCCTCGTAGGAGATGTTCTCTCCCCGGCCCAGGAACTCCTTGTAACGGCGCATGGCTCGGTCCTCCGCCGAAGCGGTGAGAAAAATTTTCACATCGGCCTGAGGCAGCACCACGGTGCCGATGTCCCGGCCGTCCATAATCACGTTGTAGTCGCGCGCCATCTGGCGCTGCAAATCCAGCAAAAAGGCCCGGACCGCAGGCAGGGCCGAAACGTTGGAAGCTGCCATGGACATTTCCGGCTTGCGGATGTCCTCCGACACGTCCTCTCCGTTTAAGACGACGTGCTGCTTGCCGTCCCGGTAAAACAGCTCCACCTTGATTTCCCCAAGGCGGGGAGCCAGCGCCGCCTCGTCGGTGTCGTCAATGCCGTTGCGATGGGCGAACAAACCGATGGCCCGGTACAAAGCGCCTGTGTCCACATAGGTATAACCCAACCGGGCGGCAACCCGGCGGGCGATGCTGCTCTTTCCGGCCCCCGAGGGCCCGTCAATGGCAACCGAAATCATAGCGCCTCCTTATATTCCTACACCTTTTGCCCCGCCAAATAGCCGGTGGAAAAGGCAATCTGCAAGTTAAAGCCCCCGGTATAGGCATCCAGGTCCAACACCTCGCCGGCAAAGTAAAGCCCCGGCAGCAGCTTGGACTCCATGGTGGAGGGGTTGACCTGCTTTAATTCCACGCCGCCCCGGGTGACCACCGCCTCCTCAATGGGGCGCAGCCCCTTGACATGCAGGCACAAATCCTTAAGAAGGTTCACCAGCTTTTCCCGCTGTTCCCGGGTGATCTGGTGGACTTTGGTTTGGGGCGGGATGCCGGAAAGGGCAACCACCGGACCGATGAGCTTTTTGGGCAGCAGCCCCGATAATGCGTTGGAAAAATCCCGGTTGATGGCTTCGGAAAAATCCCTGAGAATCCGCTGGTCCAGCTTTTGGTGGGAAAGGGCGGGTTTTAAGTCGATGTGCAGGGCATAGGTGCTGGGATGGTTGTCCATGTGGGCGGATGCGGAGAGCACCAGCGGCCCCGACACCCCGAAGTGGGTGAAGATCATCTCCCCCAGTTCCTCAAACAGCGCTTTGGAGGAGCCTGCTTTGGTGAGGGTCAATGTGACGTTTTTCAGGGACAACCCCATGGCCTCCCGGGGCCAGCTTTCCTCCACCTCCACCGGCACCAAGGAGGGCTGGGGAGGTATCACCGTATGGCCCGCCTGAGCGGCCAGCTGATAGCCGTCGCCCGTGGAGCCGGTTAAGGGGTAGCTCTTGCCTCCGGTGGCAATCACCACGCTGCAAGCCCGGTATTCCCTGCCGGACTCGCACAGGACCCCTGCCGCGCGGTTGTTTTCCACCAGCAGCTTTACCGCCCGCTCCCGGACGATGGTCACCCCCCCTTTTCGGGCATAGCCCACCAAGGCATCCACAACGTCAGCCGAGCGGTCGGAAACGGGAAACACCCGATTCCCCCGCTCGGTTTTGAGGGGGACTCCCAGTTTCTCAAAAAACGCCATGGTGTCCCGGGCGGAAAATGCGTTCCAGGCGCTGTACAAAAAGCGCCCTCCCCGGTTGACCGAGGCGATGAAGGTGTCAAATTCGCAGTTGTTGGTCAGGTTGCACCGGCCTTTTCCGGTGATGAGCAGTTTGCGGCCGGGTTGGGGCATCCGCTCCAGGAGCAGAACCTTTTTGCCCCGGGCGGCGGCGGTGCCGGCGCACATCAGGCCTGCCGCGCCGCCTCCAATCACAAGAACGTCGGCATTAGGGGGTTGGGACATCCGGTTCCCCTTTCTCGTACACATGGTATTCATCCCAAATGGTTTCCAAACGGGTGTAGACCTGGGCGATTTCGTCCTTCTTCTGCAGCCCGATGGCCACAATGAGGGCGTTGATGAGGCTCAGAGGCGCCACCAGTGAATCCACAAAGCTGGCCATATCGCTGCGGGCCACCAGCACATGATCCGCCACCTTGCAGATGGGAGCGGTGAGGGAGTCGGTGATGGCAATCACCTTCGCACCGTTCTGCTTGGCGTAGGCGGCGGCTTTGTAGGTGCGGCTGGAGTAGCGGGAAAAGGTAATGGCAATAAACACGTCCTCCGGCCGAATCCGCAGCATCTGCTCAAAAATGACGCTGGTGCTGCCGGTATCCAAATTGCGGACATCTTCAAAAATATGGGTGAAGTAATAGTTCAAAAAGCTGGCCAAAGCCGCGGCGCTGCGAACCCCGATGATGTAAATCTTGCGGGCTGCGATAATGGCCTGAACCGCCTGGTCAAAGGCGGAATTGTCGATTTGCTCCATGGTGCGCCGCAGGGATTCCCGGTCGGCTTGCAGCACTTTTTGCAGCACGTTGGACTCTCCCAACCGCTCGTTGGTAACGCCCATCCGCTGCACCGAAGTCAGCCGGTTGCGAATCAACTCCTGCAACGCCTTTTGCAGTTCCGGGTAACCCTCGTATCCAATTTCAGTGGCAAAGCGCACCACTGTGGACTCGCTCACGCCTACGGTTTTACCCAGACGGGCCGCCGTCATAAAGGCAGCTTTGTCGTAATGTTCCAAAATGTAGTTGGCAATCAGTTTCTGCCCTTTCGAAAAGGTGGGAAAAGCCGCCTCAATAGTGCTGAGCAGGTTCCGACTCATGTTACGCTCCTTTTTGTCGCAGGTGTCTCTTCTCTCTCCTCTTTCTTCCTTTTATCTTACCCTTATGCGGTGGAAATTGCAAGAGGGACATCCTGATGATTGCAAAAAATCATCACATTATACGGGTTAGCGCCATAAAATACATAAAATAGCCAATCCAAACAATGGAGGAAACGCTGCATCCTGCAAAAGTGCCGGCACCTAAAGAATCAGCATGGCATCGCCGAAGGAGTAAAAGCGATAGCGCTCCTGTACGGCGACGCGGTAGGCTTCCATGGTGTGCTCATATCCCGCAAAGGCGCTGACCAGCATAATCAGCGTGCTTTTGGGCAGATGAAAATTGGTGATAAGGCCGTCCAAAACCTGAAAACGGCTCTTGCCGCCGGGGTACAGGAACAAGTTGGTGGAGCCGGAGCAGGCAACCACCTCTCCCCCGTGGTCCTGCGCCACCGCCTCCAGGGTGCGGCAGGAGGTGGTGCCCACGGCGATCACCCGGCCTCCGCTCTTCTTGGTTTGACGAATCAGAGCGGCCGTTTCCTCCGGTACGGTGTACCGCTCCGAGTGCATGTGGTGTTGTTCAATTTCCTCCACCTTGACGGGGCGGAAGGTGCC
>JAKPGH010000100.1 GCA_029550985.1 Bacillota bacterium | reverse complement strand
CACAAGGGTATACGCGCCCCTGACCATTTCCATGGTCTGCTCGATAGCATTTACGATGCCTTCGCTGCTGAAACGGGCAATAAGGTTTACGATGACCTCGGAATCTATTGTCGTCTGGAAGACCACGCCGTTTTCCTCCAGGCAGTCCCTCAGTTCGGCAGCGTTGACCAGGTTTCCGTTGTGGGCAAGGGTTATGCTGCCGCCGCGGTATCTGACTGCCAGGGGCTGCGCATTGGTAACTTTGCTGTCTCCCGTTGTGGAATATCTCACATGCCCTATGCCTATACTCCCTTTAAGCCCCTTTAATATTTCTTCATTAAAGGCTTCGTGCACCAGCCCCATCTCCTTGTGGAAATGCGTCCGGTGGCCGTCAGTGGTGGCTATTCCCGCGCTTTCCTGCCCCCTGTGCTGCAGGGCATACAGGCAATAGTACAGGGATTTGGCCACATCCCTGGATGTATCGAAGTTGAAGATCCCTACTATCCCGCACTCTTCTCCCAACTTATCCATGCCTGCCGCTCTGTTGCCAGTCAATGGCCCATCACCGCGCAAAGGTTTTCCGGTTCTTAATTCATAAGGCATCCGAAGGCTCCTCTCCACGCCTCTTTCATATCTTTTACATTCAAAGCTATGACATTTTTATCGTTGATATCGATTACAAGCTCCTTGCCCGCGACCTTGCCCAGTACCCGGTAAGGCACTTCCCGCTGTACCATTGCCTGTTCAAGCTCTGCCAGCGCTTCCGGGCTGCAGGAGACCACAAACCTTGACTGGCTTTCAGAGAACAGTACGGCATCCGTACGAAGCTGGGATTCCAACTGTACCTTTACACCCAATTCTTTTTCCATGCAGCATTCCGCCAGGGCTACGGCCAAACCGCCGTCGCTCACGTCATGGGCGGATTTCAGCAGGCCCTTCTCAATGGCTGACAGTATGAAAGACTGGAGCTTCTTTTCCAGGCCGAAGTTAAGTACCGGAACCGTTCCCCTCTCAACTCCGTGGATCCTTGAGAGGTACTCGCTGCCGCCCAGCTCATTCCTGGTCTCGCCGAGAAGTATTACGATATCTCCTTCGTCCTTGAAATGCATCGTGCAGTGCCTGTCTATGTCTTCGATGACGCCGACCATGCCGATGATTGGGGTTGGGTAAATGGCCTGCGTCTCGGTTTCGTTATAAAAGCTGACGTTTCCGCTGATCACAGCAGTGTCCAGTTCCCTGCAGGCTTCCCCTATCCCTATGACCGACTCCCTGAACTGCCAGAAGCGGTCGGGTTTTTCAGGACTGCCGAAGTTGAGACCGTCGGTGACAGCCAGCGGTTTTGCTCCGCTGCACACAAGATTCCTTGCCGCCTCTGTCACTGCTATGGCGCTGCCTGCCCTCGGGTCCAGGAAACAGAACCTGCTGTTGCAGTCTGTGGTCAGAGCAATGCCCTTTTTGGTACCCCTTATCCGCAGCACGGCGGCATCCGAGCCGGGTTTTACCACGGTACTGGTCCTTACCATGTGGTCATACTGCCTGTACACCCATTCCTTGCTGCAAAGGTTGGGGGAAGTCAAAAGGTCCATCATGGTTTTGTTGTAATCGCCGGGCTCCGGTATGGATTCCAAGTC
>JAKPGH010000174.1 GCA_029550985.1 Bacillota bacterium | reverse complement strand
CGAATCGGAAGAAGCCCACATCAAAAGCATCTCCCGCACCACCTTGCAGGCGGTGGCGGTGGAAACGCCGGACATATCCAGCCCGGGAGCCAGCTCCATCACGTCGCAGGCCACCACGTTGCCGGTCATCACCAGTTGGATGGCCCTCATCAGCTCCTTGAAGCTGACCCCTCCCGCCTCGGGAGTGCCGGTTCCGGGGAAGAATCCCGGGTCCAGAACGTCCAAATCCAGTGTAAAGTAAATGGGCTTTCCATCTTTGTTCCACGCGGCCATTACGTCCTCCAGTCCGGTAAAGTCAAACGGCCGGAGGTGAGTGTGTTCTTTGGCCCAGGCAAATTCGCTTCTCTCCCCCGAGCGGATGCCGAACTGGGCGATGCGGCCGTCCCCCATCAAATCCCAGCAACGGCGGATGACGCTGGCGTGGGAATAACGCACCCCCAAGTATTCCTCCCGCAGGTCGGTGTGGGCGTCAAAGTGAATGAGGTGCAGCTGGGGATACTGCTCCAAAGCCGCCTGCACCGCCCCCAAAGTCAGGGAGTGTTCTCCCCCCAGCATCAAAGGGCGCTTGCCGTCCATTAAGATGGCGGCGGTCCGCTCCCGAATCAGAGCCATGGTTTGTTCGCTGTCCCCAAAGGGAAGCTCCAAATCCCCGGCGTCAAAGACAGCATAGTCGGTCAAATCCTGATCCAGCCAGGGGCTGTAGGTTTCCAGCCCAAAGCTTTCCTGCCGGATGGCCCTGGGGCCGAATCGGGCGCCGGGCCGGTTGGAAGTGGTGGAATCAAAGGGCGCGCCAAACATCACAATGTCGGCGTCCCTATAATCGGCGTCACAGGCCATATAGGAATCGTATTGGCGATGGAGCATGGGAAAATCCCCTTTCGTTGGTTGCGCAATTTGCAAATCTCAGGAACAAACGCCGCTTCTCTCCCAGGCCAGAGAAAGGCGGCCGGTTATATTATTCGACTTCCCGCAGCAGTTCTTCCACATAGGCGGGCAGGGCGAAGCATCCGGTGTGGAGAACGGTGGTGTAGTATCGGGTTTTGATATTGAGTGCTTTCCAGGATTCGGGGTCAAAATCCCGCAGAGGGTGCAGCTTTTTGGAGGCAAAGCCAAACAGCCAGTGCCCCGAGGAATAAGAGGGGATGTGGGCCTGATACACCCGGCTGATGGGAAAGCTTTGAACAATGCGCTTGTGAGCCCGCTGCATGGCCACCGCGTCGTTTTCGTAAAAGGGGCTTTCGTGCTGGTTGACCATGACGCCGTCCTCTTTGAGGGCTTTGAAGCAGTTGCCGTAAAACTCCTTGGTAAACAGCCCTTCCCCGGGGCCGAAGGGGTCGGTGGAATCCACGATAATCAAATCGTATTCTTCCACCTGGCGGCGGATATACTTCAAGCCGTCCTCGTAAAAGATGGTGACTCTGGGGTCGTTGAGCCAGCCGGCGGTAAAGGGCATGTAGTTTTTGCAGGCCTGCACCACTTCGGGGTCGATTTCCACCAGGTGGATGGTTTCCACCCGGTCGTAGCGCACCAGCTCCCGCACGACGCCTCCGTCCCCGCCGCCGATGACCAGAATTTTGCGGGCGTTTTTGTGAACCGCCATGGGGACATGGACAATCATCTCATGGTAGATGAACTCGTCCTTTTCGGTACACATCAAATAACCGTCCAGGGCCAAAAAACGGCCGAATTCCGGGGAATCGAAGATATCAATCCGCTGAAATTCGCTTTGGGTAGAAAAGATTTGTTTGTCCACTCGGATGGAAAACTGGGCGTTGGGTGTGTAACGTTCCGAAAACCATAATTCCATATAGCACTCCTCCTTTGGTACCATAAAACAGCCCGCAAGGCATTCGTGCTGTTCGATGAGATTCCTACCCCAGATTCTTCAGCACGTTTAGGTGCTTGATTTCCGGGTCCTCCGGGCCGGTGATGAAGCAGCCCTTTTCACCGGCGTATTCGATGTAATCGATGATTTTGCTGGTAATCCGCTCCCCGGGAGCCAAAATGGGAATGCCCGGAGGATAGCACATCACAAACTCGCTGCTCACCCGCCCCAACGTCTCGCGCAAAGGCAGGCTTTCCTTTTCGGCGTAAAACGCCTGCTGGGGAGTGACCACCACTTGGGGGTCGATGTACTCCTGGTTCATCAGACCGGTTTTATCCCTCTGATATTTTCGCCGGATTTCCGCCAGAGCAGACACCAGCCGCTCCAAATCCCGCTGCCGGTCTCCGATGGAAATGTAGGCCAAAATGTTGCCCAAATCGCCAAACTCAATCTGAATATCGTATTCGTCCCGCAGGATATCGTAAACCTCGATTCCCGCAAGGCCGATGTCCAGCGTGTGGACCGAAAGCTTGGTGACGTCGAAGTCGTGTACGGCGTCGGAAATCAGCTCCCGGGAATAGGCGTAGTAGCCGCCGATGGCGTTGATTTCGCTGCGGGCGTACTCCGCCATCTCCACCACCTTGCGGAACACCTCTTTGCCCCGCAAGGCCAGGTTGCGGCGGGAAATATCCAGGCTGGACATCAGCAGGTAGCTGCCGCTGGTGGTTTGGGTGAGGTTGATGACCTGCCGCACGTAGCCCGCGTTGACAGCCGGCCCGGTCAGCAAAAAGGAGCTTTGGGAAAGACTGCCCCCCGATTTGTGCATGGAAACGGCGGCCATATCCGCCCCCACGTGCATGGCGGCGTCGGGAAGTCCCTCTCCAAAGTAAAAGTGGGTG
>JAKPGH010000170.1 GCA_029550985.1 Bacillota bacterium | reverse complement strand
CCCATGTTGGCCCCCATGGGCTGGAAGTCCACCACATCCTCGTTGCTGATGTACCGGGAAAGGGCGCCCAGCATGGTTTCGGGGGGCAGCTGGAGAAGGGGCCTGCCTTCCAGGCGGCGCATGAGCTGCTCGGCGGCAACGAGGCCGGAGGCCGCGCTTTCCATATACCCTTCCACCCCGGTGATTTGTCCGGCGAAAACGGTGAGGGGGTCGTCCCGCAGGGCGAAGGTCTGGTCCAGCAGCCGGGGGGAATCCAAAAAGGTGTTGCGGTGCATTACCCCGTACCGGACAAACTCCGCCTGCGCAAGGCCCGGAATCATGGAAAACACCCGCTTTTGCTCCGGGAACTTCAAATTGGTCTGGAAGCCCACCAGATTGTAAAGGGTGGCCTCCCGATTTTCCTGCCGCAGCTGCACCACCGCCCACGGGCGTCTGCCCGTGCGGGGGTCCACAAAACCCACCGGCTTGAGGGGGCCGAAGCGCAGGGCGTCTTTTCCCCGCTTGGCCAAAGCCTCCACCGGCATGCAGCCCTCGTAGACCTTAAATTCCTGCTGCTCAAAGTCCTTGAGCTCCACCCCTTCCGCCCCAATCAGGGCGTGGTAGAAGCGCTCGTATTCCTCCTGATTCATGGGGCAGTTGAGGTAGTCCGCACCGCCCCGGTCGTACCGGGCGGCGGCAAAGACTATGTTCCGGTCGATGGATTCAGCGGTGACAATGGGGCTGGCGGCGTCGAAGAAGCTGAGGTACCCCTGCCCCAGCCGCCGCTGGATGGCCTCCGAAAGGGCTGGGGAGGTTAAGGGGCCGGTGGCGATAATCACAGGGCCCTGTGGAATCTCAGTCATCTCCTGCTGGACGAGGCGGATGTTGGGGTGGCTGGTAATCTTTTGAGTCACCAGGCGGGCAAACTGGTCCCGGTCCACCGCCAAAGCTCCTCCGGCGGGGACGGCGCAGTCCGCCGCCACTTCCAGCAGCAAGGAGCCCAGCAGGCGCATTTCCGCCTTGAGAAGGCCTGCAGCGGAAGAGAGCCGGTCTGCTTTTAACGAGTTGGAGCAGACCAGCTCGGCCAGGTAATCGCTATGGTGGGCGGGGGATTTGCGCCGGGGCTTCATCTCGTACAGCTCCACCGGAAAGCCCGCCTGCGCCAGTTTCCAGGCCGCTTCGCAGCCGGCAAGGCCTCCCCCTACCACCGGGATGACGGGCCTATTCATCGTCGGAGTCCTTTGCGGATTTTTTGGGCACGGGAGCTTCATAGCCGCACCCTTCCTTGTGGCAGAGAATCTTTCCTCCCCTGCCCATCTTGCGGAACAGGCTGGAGCCGCACTTGGGGCATTTTTCTTCCAAAGGCTTATCCCAGGTCATAAACTGGCATTCGGGGAAACCTTCGCAGCCGTAATAGGTCTTGCCGTTCTTGCTCTTTTTGGCCAGCATCTTTTTGCCACAGACCGGGCAGGTGCCGCCAGTTTCCTGAACTATTTTCTTAGTGTTGCGGCATTCGGGGAAACCGGAGCAGGCCAGGAATTTTCCGAACCGGCCGAATTTAATCACCATCTTGCGGCCGCAAAGCTCGCAGACGATGTCGGTTTCCTCGTCGGGCACCTTGACCCGGGTTCCCTCCATATTCTTTTCCGCCTGGGCCAAAATCTCCGAAAACTCGCCGTAAAAACCTTCGAGAATCTTCACCCAGCTCTGCTTGCCTTCCTCCACCTCGTCGAGGCTCTGCTCCATGTGGGCGGTAAAGTCGATATCCACAATGGATTTAAACTGCTCCTCCATCAGCCTGGTGGTCACTTCGCCCAGAACGGTGGGCTTGAGGGAGCGCTTTTCCCGCTCCACATATCCCCGGTTGATGATGGTGGTGATGGTGGGCGCGTAGGTGGAGGGGCGGCCGATGCCGTTTTCCTCCAGGGTTTTGATGAGGCTGGCTTCGGTGTACCGGGCGGGAGGCTGGGTAAAGTGCTGGTTGGGCTGCAGCTTCTTGACGTGCAGCACATCCCCCTTGCTAAGCTCCGGCAGCGCCTGAGGCTGCTCTTCCTCCTCCTCGTTTTCCGGAACCACCTCGTACAGGCGGGTGTAGCCGTCGAACTTGACGGTAAACCCGGAGGCGGTAAACACATAGTCCCCCACGGCGATTTTCACCGAGACGGCGTCC
>JAKPGH010000154.1 GCA_029550985.1 Bacillota bacterium | reverse complement strand
AAGACCGGCAAGCCTCTCCATCTGCCTGCAAAACTGCTCCTTGCTGCGGCGCTTGGACTGGGCCAGCCGGTCCAGAAAGGCGGTGTCGTCGGCAAAATCCCGCAGTTTGGCAAGGAAGCTGAGGTCGTCGGCAAAATCCTTTCCAACGGCTTCCTGGATAAGGCCTGCGAGGTTGGGGTTTGCCTGCATGAGCCAGCGCCTGCTGGCAATGCCGTTGGTGACATTGGTAAACTTTTTCGGCTCAATCCGGTAGAAATGTGGAAACACATCGTCTTTGAGAATCTGGCTGTGAAGTTTGGAAACGCCGTTGACGCTGTGGCTGCCCACCACCGCCAGATTGGCCATGTGAATCCGGTCCCCCTGGAGGATGGCCATGCCCTCCGCTTCTTCCGGGCGGAGGTTGTGTTGGGAAAGGCTTAACCGGTGTCTGCGGTCAATTTCCTGGATGATGGTGTAGATGCGGGGCAAAAGCGGGCGGAACAAATCCCCGTCCCAAACCTCCATGGCCTCCTTCATCACCGTGTGGTTGGTGTAGGCAAAGGCACCCTGCACAATGCGCCACGCCGGCTCCCAGTCGTAGCCGCAGTCGTCCAGCAAAAAGCGCATCAGCTCGGGGATGGCCAGCGTCGGGTGGGTATCGTTGATGTGGATGGCGTTTTTCTCCGCAAAGTTGTCCAGCGTTCCGTACACATTGAGGTGGCGGCGGCAGATGTCCGAAATGGAGGCGGCGCAGAGGAAGTACTGCTGCCGCAGCCGCAGCCGTTTCCCCTCCAGGTGGTTGTCGTTGGGGTACAGCACCTTGCTGATGGCTTCTCCATAACAGGCCTGCTGGAACGCCCCGGCAAAGTCCCCCCGGTTAAAGCGCTCCATGTCCATGCCCGCCACGTTCTTGGCCTGCCACAGCCGCAGCAGGGAGATGCCCTCGGAACGGTAGCCCGGTATGTGAAGGTCGTAGGGGACCGCCATGACAGTGGTGTAGTCGCTGTGCTGCACCAGATGCTTGTCGTTTTCCCAAAACTCCCGAACCTGGCCGCCGAATCGCACCGGGACCTCGTACCCCGGCTTGGGGGTCAGCCACACGCTCCCTTTGGGCAGCCAGTTGTCCGGCAGTTCGCTCTGCCAGCCGTCGATAATCTTCTGTTTGAAAATGCCGAACTCATATAGGATGGAGTAGCCGGTGCAGAGGTACCGCTGGCGGGCGGCGGCATCCAGATAGCAGGCGGCCAGCCGGCCCAATCCGCCGTTGCCCAGCCCTGCGTCCGGCTCCAGTTGGTAGAGGTTTTCCAGCCGGACGCCAAGGCTTTGCAGCGCCTCCGACATCGCCTCCATCAGCCCCAGGTTAAACAGGCAGTTGCGCAGGGAGCGCCCCAGCAAAAACTCCATATTCAAATAGTAAACCTGTTTTTTCCCCGCCGAAAGGTTGTGGGCCCAAAATCGCTTGCGCTTTTCCAGCATGATGTCGTTGAGGACGGAAACCACAGCTTGATAGAAAAGCTCATCGGAAGCCGAGGACACATTCCCCACCCCCATGTGACGGGTGAGTTTATCGCGCAGAAGCTCCATCAAAACGGTTTTGGTATATGCGGATTTCATCAGACACCTCCATGTGTTCCGAAGTTAAGGCGGGTGTAAACAGGCTGTTTCTGACATTATTTACTTATTCAGTATATAGGAAGGGATATGGCTTTTCAATCACGGGACAGGAATAAAATGGAATTTTTTTGCATTTTTGCCCAAGCTTTTTCCATCCCCTTTCTTCTTGTGATAAAATGGGGTATAATAGGTGGGAAATCTCTAGGGCCATGTTTTTTCGCCCTGTAGCATTACATAAAGAAGGAAGTGGGTTTGTGGCTGGAAATCGAGTTGTCATTACCATTAACGGAGTGCGCTACCCCATCCGGTCGATGGAAGAGCCGGCCTATGTCCACAAGCTGGCAGAGGAAATGGATGCCGCCCTGCGCGAATTGACACAACAGGGAAATCTCAGCCTCAGCGAGGCTTTGGTTCTGCTGGGCCTAGAGTATCTGGACAACTACCACAAAGCGGAGCAGAATTTGGACAACATGCGCAGCCAGCTTTCGGAGTATTTGGAGGACGCGGCGAAAGCGCGCCTGGAGCGGGACGAAGCCCGCCGGGAGGTGGAGCGGCTGGAGCGGCTGCTCAAAAACAGGGAGGCCGCTGCGTCCGGCAGCCATTCGTCCGGCAATCACTAACCGCGGCGATGTTTTAACGATTCCAACACGACGGAGGTTTTTTCATGCATCAGCGCTATGTCAGCCCCTTTTCCACCCGTTACGCCAGCGACGAGATGCAGTATCTCTTTTCGGAGGAGAAGAAGTTCCGCACCTGGCGCAGGCTGTGGGTTTCTCTGGCGCAGGCCGAGCACAGGCTGGGGCTTCCCATCACCGAAGAGCAGATTGAGGAGCTGAAGCGCCATCAGGACGACATCAACTACGAGGTGGCCCAAGCCCGGGAGCGGGAAGTGCGCCACGACGTGATGAGCCACATTTACGCCTATGGAGTGCAGTGCCCCAAGGCGGCGGGAATTATTCACCTGGGCGCCACCAGCTGCTACGTGGGAGACAACACCGACATCATCATCATGCGGGAAGCGCTGGACCTGGTGCGGTGCAAGCTGGCCACCGTCATTCAAAAACTCTGCGACTTTGCCCTGAGCTATAAGGACATGCCCTGCCTTGCCTACACCCATCTCCAGCCGGCTCAGCTCACCACGGTGGGCAAGCGGGCCACCCTTTGGGCCAACGAGCTGCTGATGGATTTGAAGGAGCTGGAATACCGGCGAGACAACCTTGCCCTTCTCGGCTCCAAGGGAACCACCGGCACCCAGGCCAG